>NZ_JBEORG010000009.1:0-190191 GCF_040302145.1 Spirillospora sp. NPDC127506
CTCATCCACCTCCGCCGCGAAAGGAGCGATCTTGGCCTCGGCCAGCTCACGCACCGTACGCCGCAGCAGCTCATGCTCCTCCGACGGCGCGTACGTGGGAAAGTCAGAACTCATGCCGCAGATGCTACCCGTCAGTAGGGGTTGCCGGGCGGCGCGGGTGCGTGTCCGCAGCGGGCACGCTGCAAGTAGGGCCGCTAGTCGGCGACCGCGAATCGAAGGGAGCGGGTCTTGACCCACCGGCTGACGGTCATCGGAACGGGATACCTGGGCGCCACCCACGCGGCGTGCATGGCGGACCTGGGTTTCGAAGTGCTCGGCCTCGACGTCGACGCGGAGCGGATCGCGCGGCTCTCCGCGGGCGACCTGCCGTTCTACGAACCGGGCCTGGAGCCCGTGCTGCGCCGCGGCCTGGAGACCGGGCGGCTGCGGTTCACCACGTCCTACGAGGAGGCCGCCGAGTTCGGCGACGTCCACTTCCTGTGCGTGGGGACGCCGCAGAAGGCCGGGGAGTACGCGGCCGACCTGAGCTTCGTCGACGCGGCGGTCGCGTCGCTCGCGCCCCTGCTCCAGCGGCCCTGCCTCATCGTCGGCAAGTCCACCGTGCCGGTCGGGACGGCGGCGCGGCTGGCGGAGACGCTGAACCGGGTCGCGCCGGCCGGGGGCGACGCCGTCCTCGCCTGGAACCCGGAGTTCCTCCGCGAGGGGTTCGCCGTCCAGGACACCCTGCACCCCGACCGGATCGTGGCCGGGCTCCCCGCCGAGCAGGGCGCCGCCGAGTACGCGGAGAAGGTGCTCCGCGAGGTGTACCGGACGATGATCGCGGAGGGCACGCCGTTCATCACGGCCGACTTCCCCACGGCCGAGCTGGTGAAGGTGTCCGCCAACGCCTTCCTGGCCACCAAGATCTCGTTCATCAACGCGATGGCGGAGGTCTGCGAGGCCGCGCACGCCGATGTGACGAAGCTCTCCGAGGCGCTCTCCTACGACGACCGGATCGGCGGCAAGTTCCTCGGCCCCGGGCTCGGCTTCGGCGGCGGCTGCCTGCCCAAGGACATCCGGGCGTTCATGGCGCGGGCGGGGGAGCTGGGCGCCGACCAGGCCCTCACGTTCCTCCGCGAGGTCGACGAGATCAACATCCGGCGCCGCATCCGGATGGTGGACCTCGCCCGGCAGATGCTCGGCGGCTCGTTCGCCGGGCGGACGGTCGGCGTCCTCGGCGCCGCGTTCAAGCCCAACTCCGACGACGTCCGCGACTCCCCGGCGCTGGACGTGGCGGCGTCCATCCGGGCGCAGGGCGCGCAGGTGACCGTGTACGACCCGCAGGCCATGCCGAACGCGCGCCGCGCGCATCCGACCCTGGAGTACGGCGAATCGGCCCTGTCCGCGGCCGGCGGCGCGCACGTGGTGCTGCTGCTGACCGAGTGGGCCGAGTTCCGGTCCATGGACCCGTCCGAGCTCGCCGGGGTCGTCGCCGAACGCAACATCGTGGACGGGCGCAACGCCCTCGACCCCGAGCGGTGGCGCGCGGCCGGCTGGAACTACCGGGCCCTCGGACGCCCCTGAGCCGGCGGGAAGCAAAGGCGCACGGGGGCTGTTGTGCCGGACATGGCTGACGAATTCGCCGACCAGGACGTGATCCGGCGGCTGCTTAGGGAGTCCGGGACGTGGGCGTTCGTCGGGCTCGGCGACAACCCCGCCCGCGAGGTCTACAACCAGGCCCGGCTGATGCAGCAGCGCGGGAAGCGGATCATCCCCGTCCACCCGGACGCCCGCGAGGTGCTCGGCGAGCCGGGGTACGCCTCGCTCGCCGACGTCCCCGGCGAGATCGACGTCGTCGGCGTCTACCGGCGCGCCGAGCACGCGGGCAAGGCGGTGGACGAGGCGATCGCGGCCGGCGCGAAGGCCGTGTGGCTGCCGCTCGACGTGGTCGACGAGGCGGCGGCGCGGCGCGCGAAGGACGCCGGGCTCGACGTCGTGATGGACCGCTGCCCGGCGGTCGAATGGGCCCTGCGCCGCTAGGCGCTCAGAGCCTCTCGCGGAGCCGCGCGCCCTTCGCCTTCGCCTGCCCGTAGAGGTCCCGCTGGAAGACCTCCATCTTGGCCCGCAGCTCCTCGTCGGACGCGGCGAGGACGCGGACGGCCAGCAGCCCGGCGTTGCGGGCCGCGCCGACCGCGACCGTCGCGACCGGGACGCCCGCGGGCATCTGGACGATCGAGAGCAGCGAGTCCATGCCGTCGAGGTACTTCAGCGGGACGGGGACGCCGATCACCGGCAGCGGCGTCACCGACGCGAGCATGCCCGGCAGGTGCGCGGCGCCGCCCGCCCCCGCGATGATCACCCGGAGGCCGCGGGAGGCCGCCTGCTCCCCGTAGGCGATCATGTCGTGCGGCATGCGGTGCGCCGACACGACGTCGGCCTCGTACGGGACGCCGAACTCGGCCAGCGCCTGCGCGGCGCCCTCCATGACGGGCCAGTCGGAATCGCTGCCCATCACCACGCCGACGACCGGATCAGTCACCCGTGCCTCCTCTGCGGGGCGCCCTTGCCCCCATCTTCGTCCCCCACCGCAGGTAGTCGGCGGCGTGGCGGGCCCGTGCGCGGACGTCGGCGAGGTCGGAGCCGAGCGCGGTCACGTGGCCGATCTTGCGGCCGGGGCGCGACTCCTTGCCGTACATGTGCACTTTGACCGCCGGGTCGTGGGCCATGACGTGGAAGTAGCGGGAGTAGACGTCGGGGTCGTCGCCGCCGAGCACGTTGGCCATGACCGTGTACGGCGCGGTGGGCTCGGTGGAGCCGAGGGGCAGGTCGAGGACGGCCCGGAGGTGCTGCTCGAACTGCGACGTGCGGGCGCCGTCGATCGTCCAGTGCCCGGAGTTGTGCGGCCGCATGGCCAGCTCGTTCACCAGCAGCCCGTCGCCGGTCTCGAACAGCTCGACCGCGAGGAGCCCGACGACGTCCAGCTCGTCGGAGATGCGCAGCGCGAGGTTCTGCGCCTCGGCGGCGAGGTCCTCCGGCAGGCCGGGAGCGGGCGCGATCACCTCGGTGCAGATCCCGCCCTCCTGGACGGTCTCCACGACCGGGTACGCGGCGCCCTGCCCGTACGGGGACCGGGCGACGAGCGCGGCCAGCTCCCGGCGGAACGGGACGTGCTGCTCGACCATCAGGCCGACGCCCGCCGCGAGCAGCCGCTCCACCTGGCCGGACGGCTCGTCCACGATCCAGACGCCCTTGCCGTCGTATCCGCCGCGGGTGGCCTTGAGCACCAGCGGCCGGCCGTGCTCGCGGCCGAACTCCTCCAGGAACTCCACCGGCGACGTCTCCGGCACGGGCGCGTACGCCGGGCAGGGGAAGCCGAGCCCGCTCAGCTTCCGCCGCATGTACAGCTTGTCCTGCGCGTGGGCCAGGGCCGCCGCGTCCGGCCGGCACGGGACGCCCGTCTCCTGCAGCGCCAGGATGTGCGGAGCCGGGACGTGCTCGTGGTCGAACGTCACCACGTCGCAGCCCTTGGCGAACGCCAGCAGGTCGTGGTGGGACCGGTCGTCGCCCACCCTGACGTCGGACACGACCTTGGCGGCCGAGTCGTCCGGCGTGCCGGCGAGGACCCGCAGCGACACGCCGAGCGCGATCGCGGCCTGCTGCGTCATCCGGGCGAGCTGCCCGCCGCCCGCCATGCCCACGACCGGGGTGTCCGCCCGGCGGGGCCGGTCCGCCGGGCCCGGTGGGCCGTCGTCCCCCGAAGAGCGCTGAAATGTCACGTCAGAAGGTTACCGGCCGCCCGCCCCGAACGAATCCGCGGCCGCCGGCGTCGTACGTGTGTGGGCATCTCGGCAATGGGCAGGGAACGCCTGGTGAGGGTGAAACGTTCATGTTCCGACGTCCCCGCGGCAGCGGGCGTCTATCCTCGTGGTGCCTCCGCAGCAGCCGCCGCGCCGTCGGCAGCGGCGTTCGACGCAGTCCGGAAGGACGGTTCCCCTCTGTGAGCCTGGTCGCCAGTCTCCATCGGCGGTTCGCGCACCTCGTGCGGGAACTCGCCAAGTTCGGCAGTGTGGGCGCGATCGCGTTCGTGATCACGGTCGTGATCGGGAACGGCCTGCACACTGGGCTCGGGGTGGGCCCCCTGACGTCCAACGGCGTCGCCACGGTCGTCGCGACGACCTTCTCGTACCTGGCGAACCGCTACTGGACGTTCCGGCACCGCGACCGCACCGGCCTCGGCCGCGAGTACGTGCTGTTCTTCGCGCTGAACGGCGTCGGGCTCGTGATCACCGAGCTGTTCATCGGCTTCTCGCACTACGTCCTCGGCCTGGACGGCGCCGTCTTCTACAACATCGCGCTGATCATCGGCACCGGCGTGGCGACGCTGTTCCGCTTCTGGTCGTACAAGAAGTGGGTGTTCCTGCCGTCGACCGCGCCGAGCGTCGCCCCCGCGTCCGGCCTCCCGGAGGCCCCCGGCGCCGAGGGGGCGGGCATCCACCGCGCGGGCGACCGCCCCGCGCCGCGCCTGGGCCACCCGCTGGACGCCCCCGCCGAGAACTACACCGGGAACTACGCCGAGATCTAGGCGGGGCCCATCACCACCCGTTCGGCGGCGAGGCGCGCCTCGGCGGGTTCGCGCAGGAAGACGCCGAACACGGCCGGGCGGGACTGGATGAGCTCCAGCCGGCCGCCGTCGACGACGGCCAGGGAGCGGGCCAGGTAGAGGCCCAGCCCGGTGCCGTGGCCGCCGCTGACGCTGCGGTCGAAGATGCGCGGCTCCAGTTCGGGCGGGATCCCGGGGCCCTCGTCGCCGATCTCGACGACGACCGAGCCGGCGCCCGGCTTGGTGTGGATGGTGACGGTGCCGGCGCCGTGCGCGAGGGAGTTCTCCAGGAGGGTCGCGACGATCTGGGAGAGCCCGTCGGGGTTGGTGAGGCCGACGAGCCCCTGCTCGCCGACGATGCGGACCTCCCGGCCGGCCTTGCGGAAGCTGGGGCGCCACTCCTTGACCTGCTGGGTGATGATGTCGTCGATCGGGGACGGGACGGCGCCGCCGGTCGGGTCGTGCCGGGCGCGGGCGAGGAGCTGCTCGACGACGGCGACGAGGCGTTCGGCCTGCGCGACCGCGGCGGCGCCCTCCTCGCGGACGACGTCGGGGTAGTCGGCGGCCTCGATCATCTCCTCCAGCCGCATGGACAGCGCGGTCAGCGGGGTGCGGAGCTGGTGGCTGGCGTCGGTGGCGAACTGGCGGCCGGCCACGACCAGGTCGGTGATGCGGACGGCGCTGCGGTCGAGCACCTCGGCGACCTGGTCGATCTCCGGGATGCCGTAGCGGCGGGGCCGCGGGCGGGCGTTGCCGCTGCCGAGCCGGTCGGCGGTCTCGGCGAGTTCGCGGAGCGGCAGCATGAACCTGCGGGCCTGCACCATCGCGAGGCCGACGGTGACGGCGACGCCGAGCAGCGCCAGGCTGGCGATCAGCAGGATCAGCCGCAGCGCGGAGTCGCGGACCTCCGACTCCGGTCGCGACACCCGGACGCGGACGGCGCCGTGCGCGGCGGCGGCGGTGAGGGCGGGGCCGCGCCTCGGCGGCCCGGCGGTGATGGTGCGGCCGTCCGGCAGGGTGACCGAGACGTGCCGGCCCGGATACTCGCGGGCGATGACCTCGCCGGTCACGGGCTGCGGCTTCTCCAGGCTGTAGCCGACGCTGCCGGCGATGGAGGACGCCTCCCGGTCGAGCGACCGGCCGGCCTCCTCGTAGACGAGCTTGTGGGCGGCGTAGGCGAGGGGGATGCCGAGCAGGAGGATCGCGACCACCGCCACCGCGAGCGTCGACAGGAGGAGTCGGCGCCTCATCAGGGCTCCTTCGAGGGTGGGGCCGCGGACCGCGCGGCACGCGCCGGGGGCCTCTCGGGAAGGCCCCCGGTCGTCCCGCACGGCCGCGGCGGCCGGTGCTAGTCGCCGCGCTCGAACCGGAAGCCGACGCCCCGCACCGTGGTGATGTAGCGGGGGCTGCCGGCGTCGTCGCCGAGCTTGCGGCGCAGCCAGGAAATGTGCATGTCGAGGGTCTTGGTGGAACCCCACCAGTTGGTGTCCCACACCTCGCGCATGATCTGTTCGCGGGTCACGACCTTGCCGGCGTCCCGGACGAGGACGCGCAGCAGGTCGAACTCCTTGGTGGTCAGCTGGAGCTCCTGCTCGCCCATCCAGGCGCGGCGCGACTCGGCGTCGATCCGCACCCCCTGGACGATCGGGGTCTCGGTGCTGCCCCGGCGCAGCAGCGCCCGCACCCGGGCGAGCAGCTCGGCCAGCCGGAACGGCTTGGTCACGTAGTCGTCGGCGCCCGCGTCGAGCCCGACGACGGTATCGACCTCGTCGGCCCGGGCGGTCAGGATCAGGATGGGCACGCCGTGCCCTTCGGCCCGTACCCTGCGGGCCACCTCAAGGCCGTCCAGCTCGGGAAGGCCGAGATCCAGGACGATCAGGTCCACACCGCCGCCGAGCGCCCGCTCCAGCGCCTGCGGGCCGTCCGGGCTTACTTCGACGGTGTACCCCTCGCGACGCAGCGCGCGGGCGAGAGGCTCGGAGATGGACGTGTCGTCCTCGGCGAGCAGTACTGAGGTCATGAACCGATCGTATGACCATTCTTGACCATTACCGGGCCGCCTCCGCGCTCTTGACCTGCGGTTTGCCACTCGTAGTACATTCGCGAACACGGCATATCCGGCGTTACCCGTATCTACGCCACATTACGCGTGGTCACAGGTCAGCGAAAAACCGCGATCGAGGCGCCCGGAAGCTCCACCGAGGGCGTTCCGGAATCGCCGAGTTCGTCGGCATCGAGATGTATCGCCGGATCCGATGCGAGGAGCAGCCGCGGACGCCCGCCGGGCGGCGCGGCGGGCAGGACGACCGGGACGGCGCCGAAGTTCGCCGCGACGCAGATCTCCCCGCGCCACATCATCAGCCAGCGGGCGCCGTTCTCGTCCACCTCGACGCGCGTCGCGGTGAGCCGGGGATCGTTCAGCTCCGGCCTGGACCGGCGCAGCGAGATCAGCGCGCGGTGCCATTCCAGCAGGTCGGCGTGGTCGGGCTCGTCCGGCTCGGTCCAGTCGAGGACGGAGCGCCGGAAGGTTTCCACAGCCTGTGGATCGGGCACCTCGCCCGCCCAGCCGTGCCGCGCGAACTCCCGCCGGCGCCCCTCGCTGACGGCGCGCGCGAGCTCGGGGTCCTGGTGGTCGGTGAAGTAGCACCACGGGGTGGACGCGCCCCACTCCTCGCCCATGAACAGCATCGGCGTGAACGGCGCGAGCAGCAGGAGGGCCGCGCCCACTTTGAGCAGCCCTGGGGACGGCAAGAGGGTGCCGATGCGGTCGCCCGAGGCGCGATTGCCGACTTGGTCGTGGTTCTGCAGAAAGCCGAGGAAACGGTGTGCGGGTGTTTCCCGGACGTTCACCGGCCGCCCGTGCCGCCTGCCCCGGTACGCGGACATGGTCCCGTCGTGGACGAAGACCCGGGTGACGGCCTTTTTCAGCGTTTCCAGCGAACCGAAGTCGCAGTAGTACCCCTGCCGTTCCCCGGTGAGGGCCGCGTGCAGGGCGTGGTGGAAGTCGTCGCTCCACTGCGCGTCCAGGCCGTATCCGCCCGCCTCCCTGGACGTCACCAGGCGCGGGTCGTTCAGGTCGGATTCGGCGATGAGGAACAGTGCGCGCCCGAGATGAGCGGACTCCGCGGCCACCGCGCGCCCCATCTCCTCAAGGATGTGCACGGCGCTGTGGTCGGTGATGGCGTGCACGGCGTCGATGCGCAGCCCGTCGAAGTGGTAGTCGCGCAACCACATGAGCGCGTTCTCCACGACGAACGCGCGGACCTCGTCCGAACCCTCCTGGTCGAAGTTCACGGCGTCGCCCCACGGGGTGGCGTGGGCGCCGGTGAAGTACGGTCCGAAGCTCCCCAGCCGGTTGCCGTCCGGGCCGAGGTGGTTGTAGACGACGTCCAGGATGACGGCGAGGCCGCGCGCGTGGGCCGAGTCCACGAACCGCTTCAGCCCGTCCGGCCCGCCGTACGGCTCGTGCGGCGCCCAGAGGTGGACGCCGTCGTACCCCCAGCCGTGGTGGCCCGGGAACGACGCGACGGGCAGCAGCTCCACCGCGTCTATGCCGAGCGCCACCAGATGGTCGAGGCGGTCGGCGGCGGCGTCGAACGTCCCTTCCGGCGTGAACGTCCCGACGTGCATCTCGTACAGGACGCTCCCGGGCAGCGGGCGGCCGTGCCAGTGCTGATCCGTCCAGGCGAACCGGTCGTGGTCGTAGACGCGGCTCCGGCCGTGCACACCGTTGGGCTGCCACGGCGAACGCGGGTCGGGCAGCACGTCGCCGCCGCCGTCCAGGACGAACCCGTAGTCCGTGCCGTGCCCCGCGCCGGCGACACGGGCCTCCCACCAGCCGGAGGCCAGCGCCTCCATGGGATGCCTCATCCCCTCGACCACGACCTCGACGCGTTCGGCGTCCGGCGCCCACACCGCGAACCGATTGCTCAACTATCGATCTCCCTGGGGACGAGGAGGGCCACGGGGAGGTGCTCGAAGACGCGCGCCGCGTCCAGGATCGGGCCCATGTGCGTGCAGCCGGTAAGGACGTCCCGCCAGCCCTGGTGCCGGACGTCCACCCGCGTGCCGTCCCAGCCGCCGCGGCGCTCCAGCCCGCGGGGCAGCCGGGTGGCGAGCGCGATCGCGTCGCCCCGGGCGAACCCGATCAGGTGCTCGGCGGCGGGGCCGCGCGCCGCGACCGGCTCGTGCCGCGAGCCCGGCCCGAACCACTCGGGGTGGGCCCGGCGCAGCCGCAGCGTCCGCGAGGTGACCAGCAGCTTCTCGTCGTCGACCTCCTTCGGCCGGCGGCCGGTGTCGAGCCGGGCGAGGTGCTCGCGGCGCCGCCCGAAGTCGACCGGGCGCCGGTTGTCGGGGTCGACCAGCGCCAGGCCGGTCAGCTCGCACCCCTGGTAGACGTCCGGGACGCCGGGCATCGCCAGCTGGACGAGCTTCTGCCCCAGCGTGTTCACCCGCGCGTAGGGGGCCATCTCGGCGACGAACGACGTCATGTCGGTGACGAGGTCGGCATCGGACAGCACGCCCCGCGCGTAGGCGAGCACGGCCTCTTCGTAGTCCGCGTCCTGCTCGGCCCAGGACGTGCGGGTCTTGGCCTCGCGCATCGCCTTGGTGAGGAACTCCTCCAGACGGCCGCGGGTGATCGGCCACGCGCCGACGAGCGTCTGCCAGAGCAGGTATTCGAGATCGGGTTCCAGCGGCGAGGGAGCCGGACCCCACGTCCGCCACCGCTCCACCGCCTCCGCCCACTCGCCCGGGATCTCCGCCAGCACCGCCAGCCAGGCCCGCACGTCCTCCTCGCGCTTGGTGTCATGCGTGGAGAGCGTCGTCATCGTCAGCGGCCAGTCGCGGGCGAGACGGATGCAGTGCGCGTGGAAGTCCTCCGGGCCGACGGAGAACCGCCCCGGCGCGCCGCCCACCTCGTTCAGCGCGGCCATGCAGTTCCACCGGTAGAACGCGGTGTCCTCCACGCCCTTGGCCGCGAGCGGCGCGGACGTCTGCTGGAACCGCACGATGAACTCGGCGTCGGTGCGCTCGCCGCGCCCCAGGGCCAGGTCGACGACGGTGTCCAGGTCGCCGTGCAGGTCTTCGGGCAGGTGGGCGCGGGCCCGGCCGGCGGCCTCGTTCAGCACGTCCACGGCCTGCTGCGGCGCCTCCTCACCGGGCACGACATACGCCCGGTACACGGGCATGGCGACGAGCAGCTCGACCAGCGCCCGTTCCAGGCCGGGGCGGCGTTCGCCCACCACCCGGCGGAGGACGCGCAGCAGCCGGTCGATCTCGGGCTTCAGCCCGTGCGTGGCGGCGTGCAGGCGCGAATCGTGCTCGACCTCCTCGAATGCGGCCGGGTTGCCCGTCAGCGACACGTAGTAGTCGGTGAGCGGCTTCTCGCCGGCCGGGTCGATGAACAGCCCGCCGACCATGCCGAGCGAGTCGTAGCCGGTGGTGCCCGCGCACGGCCAGTCCGGCGGCAGCCGCTCCTCCCCCTCGGTGATCTTCTCGACGAGGATCCAGCGGCCCGGCGCGGCCTCCGCCAGCCGCCGCAGGTAGCCGCGCGGATCGGCGAGCCCGTCCGGGTGGTCGATGCGCAGGCCGTCCACGAGGCCCTGCTCCACCAGGCTCAGCAGCAGCCCGTGCGTGCGCTGGAAGACCTCCGGGTCCTCCTGCCGCAGCCCGATCAGCCCCGAGATGTCGAAGAACCGCCGGTAGTTGGGCTCGCCCTCGCCGGGCAGGACGATCCGGCCGCCGCCCGCCTCCCAGTCGATGTCGAACCACCTCGCGAACGGCGAGGCCGCCCCCTCCTCCAGCACCTCCGCGAGCGGCAGGTTCAGGTCGTGCGGCTCCGGGATCGCCATGTGGTTCGGGACGACGTCGACCAGCACCCGCAGGCCGTGCGCGCGGAACCGGGTCGCCATGGCGCCGAACGCCTCCGCCCCGCCGAGCTCGTCGGAGAGCCGGGAGTGGTCGACGACGTCGTAGCCGTGCGCGGAGCCGGGCGCCGCCTGCAGGACCGGCGACAGGTAGACGTGGGACACGCCGAGGGACGCCAGGTAGGGGGCGAGGGCTGCGGCCTCGGCGAACCCGAAGCGCCCCTCGGGCGTCCCGCGCAGCTGGAGGCGGTAGGTGCCGGACGGCGGCGCGGCGGCGGGGTCATCGGCGGGAGCGGGCGCGTCGGCCCAGGCGGTCTCGGTGCTGTGGTCCTCGGACACGGCTTCCTCTGGGGGGTCGGCGGGGAGCGGTTCCTCGGCGGCGGGTTCGGCGGACATGGACGGACGCCCTCAGACGCGGCGCAGGACCTGGATCGAGCGGGCGGCGACCGGGACGTTCTCGCGGGCCTTCACGATGGGCGACTCCTCCTCGGCGAGCAGCGGGTCCGCGGTGTCCAGCATCTTGATCCACATCTGCCCGTAGACGGCGGGCGGAAGCGTGAACGGCAGGTCCCCGTCGTGCGCGTTGAACAGCAGCAGGAACGAGTCGTCCCCGACCTGCCGCCCGCGCCGGTCCGGCTCGCCGATCGCGTCGCCGTTCAGGAACACGTTCAGCGACTTGTTGAAGCCCGCCGACCAGTCCTTGTCGGCCATCTCATGCCCGCCCGGCGTGAACCAGACCAGGTCGGGCAGCTCCTCCGACTCCGCCGCCGCGTCCGACTTGCGCCGCGCGGCCTTGCGGGCGCGCTTCGTCCGCTGGTCGCCGAGGAAGAAGCGGCGGCGCCGGAAGACGGGGTGCTCGGTGCGCAGGGCCGACAGCCGGCGGACGAAGTCGAGCAGCGGGCCGCGCTCGTCGAAGAACGTGTCGTCGCGCAGGCCCGTCCAGTCGACCCAGGAGATCTCGCCGTCCTGGCAGTAGGCGTTGTTGTTGCCGCCCTGGGTGCGGCCTATCTCGTCGCCGTGCGACAGCATCGGGACGCCCTGGGAGAGGAACAGCGTGGTCAGGAAGTTGCGTTTCTGCCGCTCGCGGAGCGCGATGATGTCGAGGTCGTCCACCGGGCCCTCGTGCCCGCAGTTCCACGACCGGTTGTCGTCGGTGCCGTCCCGGTTGTTCTCCCCGTTCGCCTCGTTGTGCTTGCCGTCGTAGGAGACGAGGTCGTGCAGCGTGAACCCGTCGTGGCAGGTCACGAAGTTGATCGAGGCGATCGGGCGGCGGCCGTCGTCGGCGTACAGGTCGGACGAGCCGGTCAGCCGGGACGCGAAGTCGGGCAGCGCGCCCGGCTGCCCCCGCCAGTAGTCGCGCATCGTGTCGCGGTACTTGCCGTTCCACTCCGTCCACAGCGGCGGGAAGTTGCCGACCTGGTAGCCGCCCTCCCCGACGTCCCACGGCTCGGCGATGAGCTTCACCTGCGAGACCACCGGGTCCTGCTGGACGAGGTCGAAGAACGCCGACAGCCGGTCCACCGCGTGCAGCTCGCGGGCCAGCGTCGCGGCGAGGTCGAAGCGGAACCCGTCCACGTGCATCTCGGTCACCCAGTACCGCAGCGAATCCATGATCATCTGAAGTACGTGCGGGCTCCGCATCAGCAGGCTGTTGCCGGTGCCCGTGGTGTCCGTGTAGTAGCGCGGGTCGTCGTCGGCGAGCCGGTAGTACGAGGCGTTGTCGATGCCCCGGAACGACAGCGTCGGCCCGAGGTGGCTGCCCTCGGCGGTGTGGTTGTAGACGACGTCCAGGATCACCTCCATGCCCGCCTCGTGCAGCGCCTTCACCATCGCCTTGAACTCCAGCACCTGCTCGCCACGCTGCCCGGACGAGGAGTACTCGTTGTGCGGCGCGAAGAAGCCGATCGTGTTGTAGCCCCAGTAGTTGCGCAGGCCGCGGCTCGTCAGCGCGTCGTCGTGGACGAACTGGTGGACGGGCATCAGCTCCACCGCCGTCACCCCGATCGAGCGCAGATGATCGGTGATCACCGGATGCGCGAGGCCCGCGTAGGTGCCGCGCAGCGCCGGCGGGATGTCCGGATGCCGCGCCGTGAGGCCCTTGACGTGCGCCTCGTAGATCACCGTCTCGTGGTACGGGATGCGCGGCGGGCGGTCGTCGCCCCAGTCGAAGTACGGGCTGACCACCACCGACCGCATCGTGTGACCCGCCGAGTCGGCGTCGTTGCGCGACCACGGGTCGCCGAAGTCGTAGCCGAAGCACGACTCGTCCCAGTCGACCTCGCCCTCGACGGCCTGCGCGTACGGGTCGAGGAGGAGCTTCGCCGGGTTGCAGCGGAGCCCGCGGCGCGGGTCGTACGGCCCGTGCACCCGGTAGCCGTACCTGCGCCCCGGCATCACGCCGGGCAGGTAGGCGTGCCAGACGAAGGCGTCCACCTCCGGGAGCGGGAGCCGCGTCTCCTCGCCGTCGCCCGCCGGCCCGTCGAACAGGCACAGCTCCACCCGCTCGGCCGCCTCGGAGAAGACGGCGAAGTTCGTCCCCGCGCCGTCGAACCGGGCCCCGAGGGGGTACGCGTCGCCCGGCCAAACCTGTGCCACTGACCCGCCCTCCCGTCCAAGGCGCGCGCCGCGGGCCGGCCGCCCCGGCCCGGCGTCGCACGCGGGAAGCCCTTCCCCGTGAGGGGTGGATCACACCGATTGGGAGCCCACTGGCCAGAACGGACATACCTGAGCTATCTTAGGCTTGCCTTACCTCAATAAGGGCGCCCTAAGACCGGGGTCGGGTGCGCCCGAGCCAGCTTCCCGCCGCACGGAAGGCTCCTAGCCGCATGTACGTCTGCATCTGCAACGCCATCACCGAGGATGACGTTCACGGCTGCATGGCGAGCGGTTGCGCGACCGCCAAGGCCGTCAAGGCCGCGTGCGGCTTCAAGCCCGGGTGCGGCATGTGCACGAAGCGCATCTACACCATGGTCAGCGAGTACCGGACGGCGAACGAGCTGGCGGACGCCCTGACCGGCGGCCCGCTCGCCCTCATGGCCGCCCCGGAGCCCCGCCCGGCCGAGCGTTCCGAACCGTCCGCGCCCGCCCCGCCGGCCGTCACGGACATCACCGCCGAGGGAGCCGCCCCGCCGACCGCCGCCTGAGCGCCGTCCAGCACACCCGCACGGCCCGCCACAGGGGCGGACATGCACCGTGCGGGGGTTAGTGCTGTCCTCAACTGTGCGCGCGTGACAGCATGGGCGCCATGGAAGGCGACAAGGACATCATCGCGCTGCTGAACGAGCAGCTCACCGCGGAGCTCACCGCCATCAACCAGTACTTCCTGCACTCCAAGATGCAGGAGAACTGGGGCTTCCTCCGGATGGCGAAGCACACCCGCGACGAGTCGTTCGACGAGATGCGGCACGCGGAGCGGCTCACCAACCGGATCCTGTTCCTGGAGGGACTGCCCAACTACCAGAAGATCGGCACGCTGCGCATCGGGCAGACCGTCCTCGAGCAGCTCAAGGCCGACCTGGAGATCGAGATGGAGGCCGTGGCGCGGCTGCGCCCCGGCATCGAGCTGATGCGCTCGCGCGGCGACGTCACGTCCGCGCGGCTCTTCGAGGACATCCTCGCCGACGAGGAGGAGCACATCGACTACCTGGAGACCGAGCTGAGCCTCGTCCAGGCGCTCGGCGAGCAGAACTACCTGCAGCGCCTCACCGACTCCCCCACCGAGAGCGGCCCCAGCGCCTACTGAACCGGCGCCCTGAACCGGCGCCCACCGAGCCGGCGCCTACCGAATCGGCGCCTACCGAGCCGGCGCCTTCCCCTCGGCGGGCTCCGGGTCCGGCCCGGTCCGGCGGCGCAGCACGTACGGCTGGACGATGCCGAGGCCGCGGACCGGGCGCCGCACGATCCGCGTCACCTGGTAGGCCGGGTCGTTCTCCAGCCGCGCGGCCAGCTCGCCGTCGATCACGACCGAGCCCGGCCGGGCCAGCGAGGTGAGCCGGGCGGCCAGGTTGACCGTCGTCCCGAACACGTCCCCCATCAGCGGCAGGACGGGGCCGTGCGCGACGCCCACCCGGACGTCGGGGACCTCGGTCTCGTCCTGGATGGCCGCCGCCACCGTCAGCGCTATCTCCGCGCCGACCCGCGGCTCCTCCGCGCTGAACAGCACCTCGTCGCCGAGCGTCTTGACCAGCCGCCCGCCGCAGGAGGCGATGATGTCGGCGGCGGTCTCCTCGAACCACTCCACCACCCGGGCCAGCTCGATCTCCTCCAGCTCCCGGCTGACCTGCGTGAACGACACCATGTCGGCGAAGCCGACGGTGGTCATCGGGCGGCCCGCCGGGTCGCCGTTCTCCCGGGTCGCCGCGCCCGCCAGCGCCCGCGTCCCGGCCGCGGCGAGCTGGCGCCGCCAGGCGTGCACGACCAGCGGCTCGAACTCGCCGATGTGCTTCTCGGCGATGTCCACGACCGTGTCGACCGCCTCGGCGGACGGCGTGTCGTGCGGGTCCGTGGCGAGCGTGCTGCGCAGGAGGCTGACCTGCCATTCGGCGAGCCGCGTCATCGTCTGCCCGTAGGCCCGGACGAGCCGTATCACGCCGTCCTCGTCGAGGATCCCGTCGTCGACGAGCTTGCGGAGCCGGTCCAGCGCCGCGACGTCGCCCTCGGTGTAGGCGACGGTGTCGTCCGGCATGGACGGGTAGCCGAACGCCCGCCAGATCCGGCCGGCGAAGTCGCGGGAGACCCCGGCGCGCTGGACGGCCTGGACGCGGTTGTACCGCAGCTCGCCGCCGAGCAGGAGCTCCTCGATCTCCTTCGGATCGGGCAATCCGGCCGCCATTCTCCGCCCCTCAGTCCGCCGCCGCCCGGTGCGGGGGCGGCGGCGTCATGACTAGGTACCAGGACATATCGTCGCAGATCAGCAATCGAGTCAACGCGCGGACGGCCGATCCTCGTTCCCCGTTCACCGGACGTGCACCACGTCGCCGGCGCTGATCGCGCTGTCCCCGACCACCAGGCGCCCCGTCCCGTCCACGTCCCGCGCCGTCCCGGTCAGCCGCTCGCCGCCGGGCATCTCCACCCTGACCTGGCGTCCGAGCGTGGAGCACAGGTCCCGGTAGGCGGTACGCAGCCCGCTGGTCTCCGGATCACCGCCCAGCGCCGTCCACTCCCGGTACCAGGTGGCGAACTCGCGCAGGATCGCGCGCAGCAGCGGCGCACGGTCGCTCAGCGGCGCGCCCTCGATCGCCAGGGACGTCGCGGTCGGCACCGGCAGCTCGTCCTCCCGCAGCCCCACGTTCAGCCCGACCCCGATCACGAGGCCGTCCTCGACCTTCTCCACGAGGATCCCGGCGAGCTTCCGGTCCCCGACGAGCACGTCGTTGGGCCATTTGAGCCGGGCGTCGACGGCCACGTCCGCCGCGTCGCCGAGGAACCGGGCACCCGTCTGCGACCAGGCGGTCATTCTCCGCACGGCCGTGGCGACCGCGACGCCCGTCAGCAGCGACGCCCACCCCAGCCGCGGCACCGGCACGGCGGGCCGCATCAGCATCGAGAACGCCAGCCCGGACCGCGCCGGCGCCGTCCACACCCGGCCGAGACGTCCCCGCCCCGCCGTCTGCAGCTCGGTGACCAGCACCGTCCCCTCCGGCGCGCCCTCCTTCGCCCGCGCCGCGAGGTCGGCGTTGGTGGAGCCGGTCTCGGCGACGACCCGGACCTCCCGCCACAGCCCGCCGTCCCGGACGAGCGCCCGCTGCAGCGCCCGCTCGTGCAGCGGCGGCCGGTCGAGGTCCCCGTAAGGTGAGTCCACACCCCCATCCAACCCCAAAGCCGCCGCGATCTTGGGGCCGCCCGTCAGGGAAGGCGTCCCCCGGTCGTTAGGGTGCGACCTATGGATGGTGTGACGCTGCGGCGCGACGGGAACGTCGCGGAGATCGTGCTGGACCGGCCCGAGGCCCTCAACGCCCTGTCGACGGCGATGGCCAGGCGCCTCGCCGACGTCTGCGCGGAGGTCTCATCGGACGCGGCCGTCCGCGCCGTCGTGCTGAGCGCGGCGGGCGAGAAGGCGTTCTGCGTCGGCGCGGACCTCAAGGAACGCAACGCGATGACCGACGACGAGATCCTCGCGCAGCGCCCGGTCTTCCGCGCCGCCTTCGGCGGCGTCCTGAACCTGCCCCAGCCGGTCATCGCGGCCGTGCACGGCTACGCGCTCGGCGGCGGCTGCGAGTTCGCCCTGTCCACCGACCTGATCGTCGCGGACGAGACCGCCGTGTTCGGGCTGCCCGAGGTGAGCGTCGGCCTCGTCCCCGGCGGCGGCGGCACCCAGCTCGCGCTGCGCCGCCTCGGCCCCGGCAAGGCCGCCGACCTGGTCTTCACCGGCCGCCGCCTCGGCATCGACGAGGCCCTCGCCATCGGCCTGGTCGACCGCAAGGTCCCGGCCGGCGCCGCCCGCGAGGAAGCCCTGGCCCTCGCCGGCCAGATCGCGCAGAACTCCCCGATCGCCGTCCGCGCCGCCAAGCGCGCCCTGCGCCAGGGCGCCGGCGTCAGCCTCGACGCCGGCCTGGACTTGGAGGAGAACGCCTGGCGCACCGCCGCCTTCTCCCCGGACCGCCGCGAGGGCGTCGCCGCCTTCGCCGAAAAGCGCAAACCCAACTGGGATGCCTAAAGCGTCTTTGCCGGGACCGGCCTCCCGCATCCGGGAGAACCGGCGGCAGCTCTCTGAGGCGGCGTGGCACTGCGTTACCTCATGACCGCAGTGCCACGCCGTCTCCCTGCCGCCCCTGAGCAACTCGCCCTACGCGAGGTTCTTCCGGCTGTGGCGGTCGATCAGGCGGGGGTGAGGTCGTCGGAGTGACCGGCTGCCAGGCGCGGCAGCTGGGCGGTGGGGCGGCCATCGGTGCGGAAGAAGCCGGCCTTGTCCGAGCCGTCGCGGGGCCAGCCGGCGGGTGAGTCCTCCCAGTTCTCCTGGCGGCCGTAGACGGTCATGTCCATGAGGGAGTAGGCGATGTCCATCGCTTCCACGCCGCGGCCGTTCGTCCAGTAGGTCTCGAAGACGCGGTCGCCGTCGCGTAGGTAGCAGACCAGGTGGAACATGCCGGCCTTGCGTCCGGTCAGCAGGGTCTCGGCGGAGTCCTGGGCGGAGTACCAGGGCATGGTCCAGCCCATGAAGTCGCGGTAGCGGACGCTCTCGTCGTACGGGCCCTGGCAGAACGTCGCATAGGTGATGTCCGCCGCGTGCAGGCTGGACAGCTCGCGGACCTGCCCGTTGTAGTACGTGCAGCCCTCGCACTGCTCGATGGCGGGACGGCCGGTGTACCACATCATGTAGTACGCGATCAGCTGGCGGCGGCCCTCGAACGTGTCGAGGAGGGTCACGGGGCCGTCCGGGCCGATCAGCGGGGTCTTCGCGTCCACCTCCACCATCGGCAGCCGCCGGCGGGCCGCCGCGATCGCGTCGCCCGCGCGGGTGTGCGCCTTCTCCCGGACGCGGAGCGCGTCCAGTTCGGCCTGGAAGGCGGCCCGGTCGACCACGTCGGGCATCGGCTGTGTCGTGTGGGTGCTCATGGGATCTACCCTTCCTCTCGGCGGACCTTCACCCCACCGACGAAGGGCATCCGCCCGGGATCGACATCGCCGAGAAAAAAGTTCGGATCAGAGCTCGCGGAGACGTTTCGCCAGGAAGCGGCGCTCAGCTTCGGTCGGCGCCAGTTGCAGGGCCTCTTCGTAGGCAGCTCTGGCTTCGGTTATGCGGCCCGCCCGGCGGAGCAGGTCGGCGCGGGTCGCGGGCAGGAGGTGGTATCCGGCCAGACGCCCGGACGCGGCGAGTTCGTCGACGAGGGCCAGGCCGGCCGGGACGCCGTCCGCCATGGCGATCGCCACGGCGCGGTTGAGTTCCACGACCGGGGACGGCGCCAGCCTCGCCAGTTCGCCGTACAGGGCCTTGATCTGCGGCCAGTCCGTGCCCGCCGGGTCGGGCGCGGTGGCGTGGCAGGCGGCGATGGCGGCCTGCAGCTGATAGGGACCGGCTTTCCGCCTGGTCAGCGCCTTGTCGAGCGTTGTCACGCCTTCGGCGATCAGCACCTGGTCCCAGCGGGAGCGGTCCTGGTCCTCCAGCGTGACCAGGACGCCGTCCCGCGTGCGCGTCGCGCGCCGGGCCTCGTGCAGGAGCATGAGGGCCAGCAGGCCGCGCGGTTCCGGTTCGGTGGGCATCAGCCGGACGAGGGTCCGGGCCAGGCGGATGGCCTCGGCGGTCAGGTCGCGTTGCGGATCCGGCTCGTCATAGCCCTGGTTGAAGATCAGGTAGAGGACGACGAGGACGGCGGCGAGCCGCTCCGGGAGCAGTTCGGCGGGCGGGACCCTGTACGGGATGCCGGCCTCCTGGATCTTCCGCTTCGCGCGGACCAGGCGCTGCGCCAGGGTCGACTCGGCGGTCAGAAGGGCGCGGGCGATCTCGGCGGTGCTCAGCCCGGCCAGCGTGCGCAGGGTGAGCGCGACCCGGGCGGGGAACGGCAGCGCCGGATGGCAGCAGGTGAAGATGAGCCGTAGCCGCTCGTCCGGGATGTCCTCGTCAGCCGCCCCGGGGTCGCCCGTCACCGTGAGCCGGCGCAGCTTGGCGGCGCCCGCGGCATCGCGGCGGAGCCGGTCGAGCGCGCGGTTGCGGGCCGCGGTGGTGAGCCAGGCGCCGGGACGGCGCGGGACGCCGTCGCGCGGCCACGTCGTGAGGGCCGCGGCGAACGCGTCCTGGGCGCAGTCCTCGGCCAGGTCCCAGTCGCCGGTCAGGCCGATCAGGGTCGCGACCACCTGGCCCCACTCGTCCCGGTACGCGGCGTCGATCGCCGTCCGGACGTCGTCCGGCGCGGTCATTCCCAGACGGGGCGGACCTCGACGCCGCCCCAGCGCGCGTACGGATGCCCGGCGGCGATCTGGATCGCCTCGTCCAGGTCCGCGCAGTCGACGATCACGAAACCGCCGACGAAGTCCTTCGTCTCGGCGAACGGACCGTCCGAGACGAGGGTCTCGCCGTCGCGGACCCGGACCGTGGTGGCGTCCACCACCGGACGCAGCCGCACGCCGAAGAGCTTGCCGCCCCGCCGCTCCAGGTCGTCCGCCCAGGCCCGGTGCACGGGATCGGCCTCGATCTCCTCGTTGGACGGCGAGACCTTCTCGTCATCGCAGATCAGCAGCGCATACTTCATGCAGCCGATTCTGCCCCCAAGTCAGCCGGTGTTCTGGAGGCCGGCGGCCACGCCGTTGACCGAGAGCAGGAGCAGGTCTTCCAGGTGGGCTCGTTCTTCTTCGTTCTCCACGCCCGCGCGCAGCGCCTTCAGGGCCCGCAGCTGCAGGTGGGACAGGGCGTCCACGTAGGGGTTGCGGAGTTCGACCGCCCGGGAGAGCACGCGGCGGTTCTCCAGGAGGCGCTCGTGGCCCGTCACCGCCAGGACCAGGCGGCGGGTGCGGTCGTACTCGGCCAGCACGGTCTCCGACAGCTCGGGGCGCTCGCCCAGGGCCAGGTAGCGCTCGGCGATCGCGCGGTCGGACTTGGCGAGGCTCATCTCGGCGTTGTCGAGCAGGGTGTTGAACAGCGGCCACGCCTCGTACGCCTCGCGCAGCTCGGCGAGGTCGCGGCCGTCGTCGGAGACGGCGGCGAGGCCGCTGCCCAGGCCGTACCAGCCGGGCAGGTTGACGCGGGTCTGCGTCCAGGCGAACACCCAGGGGATGGCGCGCAGGTCCTCCAGGCCGCGGGCGGCCTTGCGGCGGGCCGGGCGGGAGCCGATCCGGAGTTCGGAGATCTCTTCGAGCGGGCTGACCTGGGCGAACCAGACGGCGAAGCCGTCGGTTTCGATGAGCGCGCGGAACGCCGTCCTGGCCGCTTCGCTGATCTTGTCGGCGAGCGGGCGGAAGCGGGCGGCGGCCTCGCGGGCGCGGTCCTGGACGGGATCGGTCGAGGCGAGCAGGACGGCGCTGGTGACCTGCTCGACGTGCCTGCGGGCGATCTGGCGGTGGCCGTAGCGGGCGAAGATGACCTCGCCCTGCTCGGTCACCTTGAAGCGGCCGGCGACCGAACCGGGGGCCTGGGCCAGGATGGCGCGGTTGGCGGGGCCGCCGCCGCGGCCGAGGGAGCCGCCCCGGCCGTGGAAGAGGGTGAGCCTGATGTCGTGGCGGGCCGCCCACGCGGCCAGCGCCTCCTGGGCGTCGTAGAGGCGGAGGGTGGCGGTGGTCGGGCCCAGCTGCTTGGCGGAGTCGCTGTAGCCGAGCATGACCTCCATGCGGCGGCCGGTCTCGTCCAGGCGGCGCTGGACGGCGGGGATCTCCAGCATCCCGTCCAGGACGGACGGGGCGCGTTCCAAGTCCTCGCCGGTCTCGAAGAGGGGGATCACGTCCAGGACGGGCGCGCCGTCGCCGAGGGATTCGGCGAGGGCGTGCACGTTGGCCACGTCCTCGGCGGAGCGGGTGAAGGAGACGATGTAGCGGTGGCAGGCGCGGACGCCGAAGCGCCCCTGGATCCAGGCCACCACGCGGAGGGTTTCGAGGATCTCCTCCGTCATCTCCGAGCGGGGGCCGCCCGCGCGGACCTCCTCCAGGGCCTGCTCGTGCAGCTCCGAGTGCTGGCGGATCTCCAGCTCGGCGAGGTGGAAGCCGAACGTCTCGACCTGCCAGATCAGCTGCTGGACGCGGCCGTACGCCTGGCGCACCGCGCCGGCGGCGGCGAGGGAGTCCTGCACGGCGCGCAGGTCGGCGAGGAGCTCGTCCGGGGACGCGTAGGCCAGGTCGGCGTCGCGCTCGCGGGTCGCGGCGATGCGGGCGGCGGCGTGCAGCAGCACCTGGCGGTGCGGCTCGCCCGGCGACCGCTTGCCGATCTCGGCGATCAGCCTCGGGTGCGCGGTGCGCGCGGCGGCGAGGACGTCCAGCAGCTCCCCGGACGCGGGCGTGGTGATCTCGTGGACGGTCAGCTCGCGGCCGATCCGGGCGCACGCGTTCTCCAGGGCGCGCAGGACGTGCTCCGCCTGGATCATGATCGCGTCCCGGGTGACCTGCGCGGTGACGTAGGGGTTGCCGTCGCGGTCGCCGCCGATCCAGCTGCCGAACCGCAGGTAGGGGCGGGCCTTCGGCGGGCGGGTGCCGGTGCGGCCGCCGTCGAGCGCCCGGTCGAGGGAGCGGTAGATGTGCGGGACGACCCGGAAGATCGTCTCGTCGAACGCGGCCATCGCGGTGCGGACCTCGTCCAGCGGGTCGAGCTGGGTGTGCCGGCGCAGCGCCGTCCGCCACAGCAGGTCGATCTCCTCGCGGAGGCTGCGCTCGGTCTCCTCGCGCTCGGACGCGCCGGTCTCCTCGTTCAGGTGGGCGAGCAGGTCGCTGATCCGCTGGATCGCGGTGACCACCGCGCGGCGCCGCGCCTCGGTCGGGTGCGCGGTGAACACGGGCCGGAACTCCAGGCCCTCGATGATCGCGTCGAGGCGGCCGTCGCCGGACGCCTCGATCTGCTCGACCGCGGCGGCGACGGAGCCGGGGACGGCGCCGCCGCGGTCGCGCTCCCGCAGCGTCCGGATGCGGTGGTGCTCCTCGGCGAGGTTCGTCAGGTGGAAGTAGACGGTGAACGCGCGGGCGACCTGGCCGGCGCGCTCCAGCGACCAGCCGTCGACGAGCGCGGCGACCTCCTCGATGCCCGTCTCGCCGCGGCGCGCCGCGATCACCGCGTGGCGGAGCCGCTCGACGTCGTCCAGCAGCCCTTTCCCGCCGTACTCCACGAGGGAGTCGCCGAGCATCGCGCCCAGCAGCCGCACGTCGCGGCGCAGCGGTTCGGGCATGTCCTGCCGAAAGGTGTCACGCGTCTTCGTAGCCACCCGCCAAGCCTAACGAGCGGCGCGGGCGCGGGGCCGCGTCCCGGTCACCGGCACCCGGCCGGACCCGCCGGATCAGCGTGCGGTTACCCTGGCCCGCATGGCGACGGAAGCCCCTGAACCCCCCGTGGACTACGACGTCCACACCACGGCGGGAAAGATCGCGGACCTGGAGCGGCGCCGGTACGAGGCGGTGCACGCCGGCTCGGCGCGCGCCGTGGAGAAGCAGCACGCCAAGGGCAAGATGACGGCCCGGGAGCGGATCGACGCGCTGCTCGACCCCGGCTCGTTCGTGGAGTTCGACGAGATGGCCCGGCACCGCTCCACCAACTTCGGGATGGAGAAGAACCGCCCGTACGGCGACGGCGTCGTCACCGGGTACGGGACGGTGGACGGCCGCCCGGTCGCGATCTTCAGCCAGGACTTCACCGTCTCCGGCGGGTCCCTCGGCGAGGTGTTCGGCGAGAAGATCGTCAAGGTGATGGACCACGCGCTCAAGACCGGCTGCCCGGTCATCGGGATCAACGACTCCGGCGGCGCGCGGATCCAGGAGGGCGTGGTCGCGCTCGGCCTGTACGCCGAGATCTTCAAGCGGAACGTGCACGCCTCCGGGGTGATCCCGCAGATCTCGCTGGTCATGGGGCCGTGCGCGGGAGGCGCGGTGTACTCGCCGGCGATCACCGACTTCATCGTCATGGTCGACCGGACGTCCCACATGTTCATCACCGGACCGGACGTGATCAAGACCGTCACCGGCGAAGAGGTGACGATGGAGGAGCTGGGCGGCGCGCACTCGCACAACTCCCGGTCCGGCGTGGCCCACTACCAGGGGTCCGACGAGGACGACGCGATCGAGTACGTCAAGGCGCTGCTGTCCTACCTGCCGTCCAACAACCTGTCGGACCCGCCCGCGTTCGACGCGCCGGTGGACGTCACCGAGCTGGACGAGGAGCTCGACGCCCTCATCCCCGACTCCCCGAACCAGCCGTACGACATGCACACCGCCATCGAGCGGGTGCTGGACGACGGCGAGTTCCTGGAGGTCCAGGAGCAGTTCGCGCCGAACATCATCGTCGGGTTCGGGCGGGTCGAGGGCCGCTCGGTCGGCGTCGTGGCGAACCAGCCGATGCAGTTCGCCGGGACGCTCGACATCGACGCGTCCGAGAAGGCGGCCCGGTTCGTCCGGACCTGCGACGCGTTCAACATCCCCGTGCTGACGTTCGTGGACGTCCCCGGCTTCCTGCCCGGCACCGACCAGGAGTGGAACGGCATCATCCGGCGCGGCGCGAAGCTGCTGTTCGCCTACGCCGAGGCCACCGTCCCGCTCGTCACGATCATCACGCGGAAGGCGTACGGCGGCGCGTACGACGTCATGGGCTCCAAGCACCTCGGCGCCGACATCAACCTGGCGTGGCCGACCGCGCAGATCGCGGTGATGGGCGCGCAGGGCGCGGTCAACATCCTGTACCGGCGCGAGCTCGCCGCCGCCGACGACCCGGACGCCCGCCGCGCCGAGCTGATCACCGAGTACGAGGACACGCTCGCCAACCCCTACATCGCGGCCGAGCGCGGCTACATCGACAACGTCATCAAGCCGTCGGAGACGCGCGGCCAGGTGGTGCGGGCGCTGCGGGCGCTGCGCGACAAGCGCGCGACGCTGCCCCCGAAGAAGCACGGGAACATCCCGCTGTGAGGCGGACACGCCCGGAAGGCCGGATTTCATGAACGCCGAGCAGAGGCCGCACCTGCGGATCGTCCGCGGCGACGCGACCCCGGAGGAGATCGCGGCGCTCGTCGCCGTGCTGACCGCCCGCGCCCGGGCCGCCGCCGCGGCGCGGGACGGCGCGGGCGCGGCCCGTCCGTCGAGGTGGGCGGACCGGTCCCGGCTCGTCCGCGGGACGTTCGCGGGCGACCCCGGGCCGCGCGGCCCGGGCGCCTGGCGGGCCAGCGCCCTGCCCCGCTGACCTGCGCCGTCGGCCGCCGGGCCGGACACCCGCGCAGACCCCCGCAGGGCCGCCACGAGCCACATCTAACCGTGGTTCGCGCCCAGCGGGGCGCTTCGCACGAATAAGGTGGAAGGCCATGGCCACCTCGGAGTACGTTGCCCAGCCCGCGCGATACGCGATCTTCGTCGACGCGGGATACCTTTACGCGGCCTCCGGTGCGCTGCTGCTCGGCTGCGGGTCCCGGCGCGAGTACCGGGTCGCCGCGGAGAAGCTGATCAAGGCCCTGACCGACCACGCCGACGAGCAGCGGCGCGGCGAGCTGCTGCGGGTGTACTGGTTCGACGCCGCGCCGAAGAAGCAGCCCACGGTCGACCAGCGCGTGATCGCCAACCTGCCGCTGGTGAAGCTGCGGCTCGGCAACCTGAACGCGCAGGGCCAGCAGAAGGGGGTGGACGCGCAGCTGCGCGCCGACCTGGAGGCCCTCGCCCGGCACCGCGCGATCACCGACGCGGTGCTGCTGGCCGGCGACGAGGACATGCTGCCCGCCGTGGAGGCCGCCCAGCGCTACGGCGTCCGCGTGCACCTGTGGGGGGTCGAGCCGACGCACGGCTCCAACCAGGCCGAGTGGCTGGTGTGGGAGTCCGACACCGTCGAGGTGCTGCCCGCCGAGTTCCTCCGCCCGTACTTCACCAAGGCCAAGGTGCTGCCGGTGCCCGCGCCGGGCAGCGCCGCCGCCATCAAGGACGCCGCGGCCGCCGCGCAGCGCGCGAACCCCGTCCCGTCCCCGTCCCAGGTGTTCGCCGGCAAGCCGCCGTCGGTCAAGCCGGCGCCCGGCGCCGTCCGCACCGCCGTCCCGGTGACCGGCGCGGTGACGCCCGCCACGGTGGCCGCGTCGATGAACGCCGCCCAGGCCGACGGCAAGCTCGGCCCCGACCGCGACCACATGCTGGAGATCGGCGAGCACGTCGCGCAGAAGTGGATCTTCGAGCGGGGCCGGGACAACATCCGCGACCTGCTGCCCGGCCCGATCCTGCCGCCGGTCATCGACAAGGAGCTGCTGATCGAGGCCGAGAAGGAGCTCGGCTCGTCGCTGCGCCCCTACCAGGAGGCCCGCACCTGGCTGCGGGACGGCTTCTGGGAGCGCGTCTACCGCGAGTTCGGCATCGGCATCGGCAAGTCCGGCTGACCGCTCCGCGAACACGTTTGGCGATTAGCCGGGCACTGCGCGTCATCTCTCGGTAAGGTCCCCGCCGTAATGGGGGTGACCGCGCGTGGGATCTGACGAGCGACGACCTCGGGCCGCCGCGGCCGTGTCCGCCGCGGTCCTCGCGCTGAGCTGCGGCGTCCTCGCCGGGTGCGAGTCGCCCGTCGCGTTCCACCGGCCCGGCGAGCGGTCCCCGGACGACCCGGTGGTCGGGCTGGGCGGCCCCGCGCCCTACCTGAGCGTCCCGCCGGACGCGAAACGCACGGCGGCGCAGGACCCGCCGGCCGCGGACGGCGCGGTGCCGGTCGCGCCCGCCGGCGGCCGGGTCTACGCCGCGACCGGCCCCGGGATGATCGCGCCGCGGGCGCGCGGGCTGCCGCCGCGCGTCTACGTCGCGAACGGGCAGGTGATCGACGTCATCGACCCCGCCGCCGCGCGCGTCACCGGGCGGCTCCGGGCCGGGGCGGCGGCGTCGCGGGTCGTGCCGTCGTGGGATCTGCGGCGGCTGTGGGCCGTCGACCGCGCGCACGGCAGGATCGTCCCGGTGGGGCGGCGCGGGCGCCCGGTCGAGGTCGCCGCCCCCGCCGGCCTCTACTTCACGCCGGACGGCCGGGACGCGCTCGTCCCGGCGCGCCGGCCGCGGCGCATCGACGTCCGCGACCCGCGCACGATGGCGCCGCGGGCGTCGGTGCCCATGCCGTGCTCGGCGGGCCACGCCGACTTCGCGCTCGGCGGCGCCTCCCTGGTGGCGACGTGCACGGCCGCGGGCGCGCTGGCCCGCGTCGACCTCACCGCCCGCCGCGTCGCCGGGACGATCCGGCTCCCCGGCGGGGCCAGGCCCGGCGACCTGCGGCTGTCGCCCGACGGCGGCGTGTTCTACGTCGCGGACGCGGCCAAGGGCGGCGTGTGGCTGGTCGACGCGCGGCGGTTCGCCCCGCTGGGGTTCGTCCCGACCGCGCCGGGCGCCCGCGGCCTCGCGATCAGCCGGGACGCGCGGCGGCTGTTCGTCGTGGGCGGCGGCACGCTCACCGCCGTCGACTTCCGCACGCGGCGGGTCGTGTCGAGCTGGCCGCTGCCCGGCGGCGGCTCGCCCGTGCCGGGCGGGGTGTCGTCCGACGGGACGGCCCTGTGGCTCGCCGACCCCGCCGGGCTCGTCTACGCCGTGTCCACCCGGACGGGGCGCGTCGTCCGCAGGGTCCGGGTCGGCGGCCGCCCGTCCGGGCTGTGCGTCCATCCTCAGCCGGGCCGCTACTCGCTCGGCGGCACCGGCCTCTACCGCTGACGGGAGCCTCCGCCGCCGGCGGGAACCCCTGCCGCTAGCGGGAGCCGACGCGGTGCCAGTCGGGGACGAGCTCCTCCACCAGGGCCTCCGTCTCGGGCTGGAGCTGGTCGAGGTACGGGTCGCGGGCGAGGCGGGCGCGCAACTCGTCCACGACGACCCGCACCTGCGCGACGTCGCCGGTCGCGTGCGTCGCGCGGAGCAGGTCGCGCCACAGGCCCTCGTCGTCGGGCGCGAGCCGCAGCCCGGCGCGGGCCGCGCCGACCGCGCCGCGCGGGTCGCCCTCCTCCAGCCGCAGCACGACGAGCCGGTGCGCGACGTCGATGATCCGCGCGGGGATCTCGTACTCCAGCTCGTGGCCGGCGAGCCACCCGTACCGGCCGCGCGGCCGGTCGGCGAGCAGCGGGCCGCGGACCAGGTCCAGCGCGTACGCCATGTAGGCGGTCTCGGACGCGGGCTCGGCCGCCGACCGCCACACCAGCCAGCGGAACGCGGCGATGTCGACCCGCACCTCCGAGCCGAGCCGGATCCGGCCGCGCTCGTCGTAGTACAGGTTGGGGCGGCCCCGCGCGTCCCGGCCGAGCCAGTCCGACACGCGCGCCACGCACGCGTCGCGGACGCCCGCGCTGACGCCGCGCGGCCAGATCGCGCCGGACAGCACCGTCGGGTGGACGCCCTCCGGGTGCGCGGCGAGGTACACCAGCAGCTCGGTGCAGAGCGCGCGGCGGCTCTCGTCCATCGGCCCGGGCGCCTCGATCTCGATCGGGCCGAGCAGCCGGATGTCGACCGAGGACTGCTGCGCGGTCGGCGGCTCCGCGCCGCCGGCCAGGCCGGGGAGCCGCACCGAGTCCAGCCGGCCCGCCGTGCGGAACAGCTCGAACACACCGCGGTAGTCGTCGTCGCGGACGAGCTGCGCGTCGACGTCGAAGCCGAGCACGCCGGCCTGCAGCCGCCCGGCGGCGTCGACGTCCCACGTCCAGGTGGCGCCCTGCACGTCGCCGGGGACGATGTACCCGGCGGCCATCCGGGTGCCGGTGCGGGCGAGCGCGACGAGCCGGTCGGCCTCCCGCTCGTCCGGCCGGTCCGCCATGATCAGGTAGTGCGGCATCCACGCCTCGCCGAACACGCCGCGGCAGCGCCCGGTGAGCACCGAGTCGACGCCGGACGCGGCGAGCGCCTGCCGCACCTCCTCGCTGCGCCCCTCCAGCTCCGGCAGCGCGTCCTGGAGCGTCGGCGCGGACCGGACGCGGTCCGGCGCGATCTCGGCGAGGCCCTCGCCCAGCTCCGCGTCGAACCCGACGAGCGTGATCCGCATGTGGTCGGACCAGCGGTTGGTGGCCAGCTCCAGCGCGATCGCGGACAGCGCGGCGCGGCGCACGTCCGCGGGGCCGCGGATCGCGATCAGCCCGTGCGCCGCCTCCAGGTCGACGAGGATGCGGCCGTTGGCGTTCGTGCCGATCGACACCAGGCCCGGGTAGGGGGCGAGGACGTCGCCGAGGTCGGCCGCCTCCAGCATGGGCAGCGCGTCGCCGCGCAGCCGCCACACCTGGCCGTCGTCGAACGCCTGCCAGGGGGCGGGCGGGTTCCGGTCGGCGGGCGCGATCCACAGGTCGAGGCTGCCGCGCCCGAGATGCACCCCGTAGACGGTGGGCAGCGCCCGGCCGCCCGCCGCCATGGACTTCGACATGTGCCGCAGCCCGAGGTCGAGGAGCCTGGCCGCGTCGTCGTCGGCGCCGATGCGCAGCGCCCGCTCCGCCTCGGCCGCCTCCCCCTCCGGCCGGACGACCATGTGCCCGAACGCGCGGTGCCACAGCTGGGTGCGGCGGCGCCGGCCGAGCGCGGCGAGCAGCCCGGCGGCGATCAGCGACGCCGCGGCGAGGCCCTGCGGCCAGCCGACGTCGAACCCCGCGCCGGTCTCCTCGTGCCGCGGCGAGCCTCCGCCGGGAACCTCCGCGCCGCCGGTGCCGGCGCCGCCGCCCATCTCGCTGGACGGCCCGCTCCCGTGCGCGGGCGGATGCGCGGGCTCGGACTCCTGGGGCGCGCTCTGTTCGGGGGCGTGGCTCTGCTCAGGCGCGGGGCTGTGCTCGGGCGCCTGGCTCTGCTCGGGGGCGGGGCTCTGCTCGGGCGCCTGGCTCTGCTCGGGGGCGGGGGTCTGCTCGGGGGCCTGGGTCTGCTCGGGCGCCTGGCTCTGCTCCGGGGCGGGGCTGTGCTCGGGTGCCGGGGTGTGCGACGCCGGCGGTTCCGGTGACGCGGGCGGGGCCTCCGCGGCCGGGGGCGGCGCCGGCTGCTTCGGCGCCGGGTCGGGGTCGGGCGCGGGCTTGTCCGGCTCGTCCGGGACGGCGTGCCCGTACCGGAAGTAGTCGTGCAGGTCCTTGGCCGGGATGACCTTCGCGCCCTTGGCGTCCGCCGGCATCTCCAGGATCCAGCCGGGGCGGATCAGGCTCGCGATCGTCAGGCGCGTCCCGTCCGGCTGGATGTGGTTCTTGTTGAGGGCGAAGATCTCCTTGTAGCGGCGGCCGTCGCCGAGGCACTTCTCGGCGATCTCCCACAGGCTCTCGTGGTGGCGGCCCTCCGGGGGCTGCACCCGGTAGATCTTCGTGGTGGCGGACTTCTCGACGGGGTCGGCGGCGAGGTCGTCGGCGACCCGGTCGGCGGCCCGGTGCTCGGGCGCGTCCGGGACCTGGTGGAACGACGCCGCCTGCGGCTGCATCCGCGCCTGGACCGGCGGGCGCTGCGCCAGCCCGCCCGCGGAGAACGCGGGCATGATCGTGGTGGTGGCGGTGAACAGCAGCAGCGCCGCCACGACGAGCCGGTGCACGAGCGACTGCGTCCCGCCCGCGAGGGGCACCCGCGCGGGGACGCCGACGCCGCGGATCCCCGCGTACAGCTCGACGGCGACGCACACCGCGAGCTGCAGCCAGGCGAGCCACACCAGCGCCACCAGGATCGCGATCAGCGAGCCGGGGCCGATCTTCCGCGTGAGGTCGGACGCCGCCGGCACGTGGTCCGGCAGCGGCGACCCGAACAGCGCCAGCAGCGCGAACGGGACGCCGATCACCAGCGCGGCCAGCGCGATGACCGCGCCGATCCCGGCCAGGACGTCGCCCGCGCTGCGGCGCCCGTTCACCCGGACGGGCGTTCGCCGATCCTGCCGCGTCACCATCGCGTCCCTGCCGTTTCCCCGGACGTGGCCCTCATCGTAAATCCGTTCTCGCGCTCGATCACGGCCCATTTCCTCCGGTGACCGGGCGGGCGGTCGCGCCGGAGGTCAGCTGGAACTCGCCGAAGCCGGGGATGATCCCGAGCAGTTGCGGCTTCACGCTGATCTGGACGGTGACCGCGACCTCCTGCTCGTCTGCGTCGCACCGCGACGCGGTGACCTCGTCCGGGTAGGCGGCGAGCAGGTCGCACGCCGCCGCCCTGGCCCGGCCCGGATCGAGGACGGGCTCGCCGGTCTCGCGGAGCGCGTCGGTGTCGATCTGGTTCGCGCCCGCGCGGGCGGCCTGCTCGGCCATGTCGGCGGCGCGCTGCCGGGCGTGGATGGCCAGGCCGCCGTCCACGAGCAGCCCGGCGAGCAGCAGGACCACCGGCGTGAACAGCACCGTGTACATGGCGATGGTGCCGCGGTCGCCGCGGCCGGCGGTCCTCATGGCGCGGTCCTCATGGCGCGGCTCCCGGGTCGTCGGCGCCGCCCGCGTCCGTCCCCCGGTCGGTGAAGGTGTCGACGGGCGCGATCGCGTGGCCCTGCAGGCGCTTGCTGCCGGGCAGCCCGATGAACGCGAGGTCGCCGAGGTCGACGTCGCAGGTGACGGTCACGCCGACGCGCCCGCCCGGCCCCCAGTCGGACACGTCGGTCTGGACGCGGGGGCCGCCCGAGCACCAGCCGGTGCCGCGCATCCCGGCGGCGGCGGTGTCGGCGGCGAGGTCCCGCGCGGATCCGGGGCTGCGGGCGATGGACGCGGCGCGGGCGGCGTCCCGGGCCGCGCCGTCCACCTGGCCCTTCGCGTCCACCATCCGCCCGGCGCCCGCGAGGAACAGCAGGAACGCGACGAAGACGGGCGTGACGATCACCATCTCCAGCGACATCGATCCGCGGTCCCTCACCGGCCGGCCCCCCGCTGGCAGGCGGTGCCCGACCCGACGTCCGGGCGGAAGCACTCGATCGGCCCCTGCGAGCGCTGCGACACGTGGAACGTCATGAACGGGACGACCTGGACCGCCTCGCCGCTGACCTCCACCCACCGCTCGTCGTTCTCCTCGCCGACCCGCACCTGCAGGCCGCTCAGCAGGTCCGGCCCGATCTCGCGGACCGACCCGGTCGCCTTCGCGGACGCCGCGCCCTCCCAGCCGCCGCCGACCGGCGACGTCCGCGCGACGCGGGCGCCCGCCTGCGCGGCGGCCAGCGCCACGTGCCGGGCGTGGAAGACCATGGCGAACTGCACGACGACGAGCATCACCAGGATGAGGATCGGGGTGAGCATCGCCCACTCCATCGACGAGACCCCCGCGTCCGACCGCGGCCGGGACGCGAGGCGCTGCCGGGCCCGCATCGCCGCTCAGCCCGTGTTGATGCTGTTGGCCTTGTCCTGGATCTTCTTCTGGATCACCGCGCCGATGGTGATCGCGATCAGCGCGAGGATCGCGGTGATGATCGCCCACTCGATGGCGGACGCGCCGCGGCTGCGCTCCTCCTCGGCGCGCAGCCGCGCCAGCCGGGCGCCGAGCACGGCGCGCAGATAGGCGACGGCGGGATCGTTCAGGGGGTTGAGCGGATTCATCCAGACACCTCCACGGGGGTTCGGGCGGGCCCTGGGGTCATGACGCGAGCACCCGCATCAGGGCCGGATAGGCGAGGAAGATCAGGAATCCGGCGCACAGGAACAGCTGCGCGACGAGCATCGACTGGGACCGCTCGCCGGCCTTGCCCTCCAGCTCCGACAGCTCCCGGCTGCGCATGGACGCGGCGCGGGCGGCGAGGGACTTGCGGATCTGCGCGCCGTCGTCGGAGACGAGCGCGAGCGCCCCGGCGAGGTCGCGCAGCTCGGCGATGTCGAGCTCCTCGCCGAGCCGGCCGAGCGACTGCCAGGGCGTCTGCCCGGTGATGCGGGCGTTGGACAGGGCGTCGCGGATGCGGAGCATCGCCCAGCCCTCGCCGACGCCCGCCGCGGTCATCAGCGCCTCGGGGACGCCGCGCCCGCCCGCCAGGTTCATCGAGACGAGGTCGAGGAACGCGCCGACGACGTGCCGGAAGTCCTGCCGGCGGGCCTGCGCCTCCTGCCGGAGCTGCATGTCGGGGAAGAAGAAGAACAGCGCGGCGAACAGCACGCAGATCCACGCGGGGACGGCGACGGACGAGCCGAGCCCGAGCAGCGTGAAGTACGCGACGATCAGCGGGATGAACAGCAGCGCGGCGGCGGGCAGCAGGAACTTCGTGGCGAGGAACGCCTCCAGCGACCGCTCGGTGATCGCGAGGTCGGCGCGGACCGACCGGAGCTGCCAGCCGCGCGCCTCGCAGAACCGGGCCAGCTCCCGGCCGACCTTGGCGCGCATCCGGCCGGCCCGCTCGAACCCGGGCGCCGTGCCGCGCCCCCGCGCCCCGGCGGCCCCGGGCCGGCCGAGCTGCTGCTCCTCCAGGTCGCGGCGGCGGGCGGCGTCGAGCGCGGCCATCCGGGCGGCGAGGCCCGGCCGCGCCGGGAACAGCGCCCGGACGAGGACGTAGAGGCCGAGGCCGACGACCGCGCCCGCGATCATCGCGGCGTTCACGGCGCGCCACCCCCTCCGGCGTCCATGGTGTGCCGGCCGCGCAGCGGGAGCTCCCGCTGCTCGCCGCCCTGCCAGCCGGCGACCGTGCTCGGCACCTCGCCGGGCACGCCCGGTTCGGCCGGCCTGCGCGGCTCGCTGAGGAACCGGCTCGGCAGTTCGTACCGCGAGAGCCGCCGCAGCCACAGGAACGCCGCCCCGTACAGGGCGACCACGACGCACAGGACGAGCTGCCCGAGGAAGTCGTCGTACGGCTCGACGTAGGAGTGGTTGAACACGGCGAGGGCGAGGGCCGTCCCGACGGAGACGGCGACGACGATGCGGACGCTGCGCCGGGTGGCGCGCCGGTCGGCCTCGACGCGGCGCCGCATGTCCAGCTCGGCGCGGGCGGACGTCGCGAGCGCGCCGAGCATGTCGCGCAGGCCGGGGCCGCGCAGCTTGGCGTTCAGGATCAGCGCGGCGATCACCAGGTCGGCGGACGGGTCGTCCAGGTCGTCGGCGAACCGGCGCAGCGCCTCCGGCATCGGGACCCGGGTGTGCAGCCGGTCGACGAGGTGCCGCAGCGGCTCCCGCAGGGCGGGCGCGGCGGCGCGCTGCGAGGCGGGGATCGCCTGTTCGAGGCCGACCGCGCCGGCGATCGTGTCGCGGAGCGACTCCGTCCAGCCGGCGAGGGCCTCCAGGCGCGCCATGCCGCGCCGCTCCTCGGCGGCGCCGCCGGCCAGCCCGTCCCAGGCGAGGACGAGCGCGCCGGTGCCGGCCGCGGCGATCGGCCACCGGGTGACGACCAGCACGAGGAAGCCGGTGATCACGGCGACGGCGGTGCGGGTGGTGAGGGTGCGGACGAGGTCCTCGCGGCTGCGCCCGCGCGCCGGCCGCGTGCGGGCGGGCAGCCCGCGCAGCGCGACGGCCAGCAGCAGGAGCCCGCCGCCGGCCGCGGCGCCCGCGGCGATCGCGAGCAGGACGTCCGGCGCGTACGTCACCAGCCACCTCCCGCCGACGGGTCGTAGCCGTGCTCGGCCAGATCGGCGGCGCAGGAGATCGGCGCGGACGGGACGGCGTAGCCGCCCGGCCCGAGCGCGAACACCTCCGACGACAGGACCCGCCCGTCCACGCCGGTGACCTCCCGGACGCTGGACACGAAGCGGCGCAGCCGCCCCCCGGACGCGTAGTCGTTGCGCTTCTCGATGAACACGACGAAGTCGATCGCGCCCGCGATCAGCATGTGCGTCGCCTCGACCGGCAGCCGCTCCTCCGACTGGATCGCGTACGTGGCGACGCGGTTGAAGACCTCCACCGACGAGTTCGCGTGGATGGTGGACAGCGACCCGTCGTTGCCCTGCGTCATCGCGTTCAGCATGGTGACGATCTCGTCGCCGAGGACCTCGCCGACGATCACCCGGGACGGGTTCATGCGCAGCGACCGGCGGACCAGCTCCGCCATCGAGATCGCGCCCTGCCCCTCGGAGTTCGGCAGGCGCTGCTCGAACGCGACGCAGTTCGGGTGCAGCTCGGGGAACGCGTCCAGGCCGAGCTCGAGGGCGCGCTCGACGGTGATGAGCCGCTCGTGCGGCGGGATCTCGTTGGCCACCGCGCGCAGCAGCGTCGTCTTCCCCGCGTTGGTCGCGCCCGCGATCATGATGTTCTTGCGGGCGAGCACGGCGGCGCGGAAGAACTGCCCCAGCTCCGGCGTGAACGTGCCGTTGCCGACCAGGTCGGCGAGGAACACCTTGCCGAGGCGGGCGCGCCGGATCGACAGCGCGGGGCGGACGGTCACGTCCATCACGGCCGACAGCCGGGACCCGTCCGGGAGCCGCAGGTCGAGCTGCGGGTTGGCGGTGTCGAACGGGCGCGACGACAGCCCGCTGTAGGCGGCGAGGATCTGGATCAGCTCGACGAGCTCCTCGTCGCTCTCGGCGACCGGCTCGCCCATCACCTCGCGGCCGTCGGCGTAGCCGATGAACACCCGGTCGCAGCCGTTGATGTCGATGTTCTCGATCTCGGGGTCTTCGAGCAGCGGCTGGAGCCGGCCCACGCCGAACAGCGCCGCGTGCACGCCGGCGGCGAGCGCCTCCTCCTCTTCGGCGTTCGGCGGGCGCCGCCCGGAGGTGATCTCGCCGCGCGCGTACTCCTCCAGCACCTGGCCGATGAGCGCGCGGGCGAACTGCCGCTCGTCCTCCCCGGACATCGGCGGCAGGCCGTTCGCCGCGTCCAGCCGGCGCTGCTGCGCCAGCCGGTCGCCGACCTCCTGGCGGAGGCGCTTGACGAGCCCGTGGTCCATCTACCTCCCCTCCTGCGGGACGCCGGCCGGAACGTGCGGGGCCGCCCCCGGGGGCTGCGCGGAGAGCGGCCCGCCGGGCGGTGCGGAAGGCGGTGCGGAAGGCGGCGCGGCGGGCGCGGCGGCGGCGAGCCGCCCGGTGAGGTCGGCGGCGACCTCGCGCGCCGACCGGATCAGCAGCGACCGGTCCAGCCGCCCGCCCCACCGGCCGGACAGCAGGTCGGCGCCCTTCGGGTCGAGCGCCAGGCCGCCGAGGACGGTCACCCCGGGCGGCGGCGGGCCCTGCGCCGGGTCGGCCGCCTGGCCGCGGCCGCGCGTTCCGGCGACGATGCGGTCGACCTCGGCGACCGAGCCGCGGAAGTCGCGCGGGTCGGCGAGCACGAGCACCCCGATCGGCGGGCCGCCGCGCAGCTCCCCGGTCAGCGCGGCGACGCGCTCGCGCAGGTGGGCGACCTGTTCGAGGGTGGCGCGGGTGAGCAGGACGACCATGTCGGCCTCGCGCAGCAGCTCGATCAGCGGGGTGCCGGCGCCGAGCCGCCCGCAGTCGGCGATCACGTCCACCGGGGCGAGCCCGGCGAACGCGCGGCCGAGCGGCCCCCACAGCCACGTCATCGCCTGCGCCTGCTCGGCGTTGGTGATCCCGACGAGCACGTCGAGGCCGCCGACGAGCCGCTGGCAGTGCTCGGCGATCTGGTCCGGGCGCAGGCCGCGGCGGGCCGTCGCGGCGAGGCTGAGCAGCCCGCGGGACGGGTTGAGCATGCCGCCGTCCCCGTCGCCGCCGTCCGGCGGGGCGGCGGGCAGCCGGTACACGAGGTCCCCGCCCGCCTGGTCGCACTCCGCGACCAGCACGGGACGCGGCCACACGGCGCCGAGCGCGACCGCCGCGGTCGTGACGCCCGGCGCCCCCTTGTCGGCCGCGAGCGCGATGAGTGCCACCGTCAGTACCCGCCCGTGCCCTGGCCCTGCGTGCCCGGCCCCTGCGTGTTCGGGTTCGGCGTGCCGCCCGGGACGGGGTCGACGCCGCCTCCGGGCTCATCGCCGGCGGGCTTCCCGGACGGCGCGGCCGCCTTCGTCCCGGCCGGGATCAGCGCGATCGCGACCGCTCCGGCGGACGCCGCCTGCGTCACCTGCGCCGCGTCCGCGGGCAGGACGGCGACGTCCACGCTGGTCTGGTCGGAGCGCAGCCGGGTGGGGCCGCCGTCGTCCGCGGCTCCGACGGCGACCACGACGGCGTCCTGCGCGAGGACGGTCCCGGCGCGCGGGCCGCCGTTCTGCCCGCCGCCGACCGCGTACAGCGCGACGCGGCTCCCCTCGATCACCTTGGCGGACGGCATCTGGCCGACCTTGAGCGCCAGCCCGACGATCACCCGCCCGTTCTCCGGCGCGCTCTCCGGGCTGATCATGCCGTTGGTCAGCAGCGCGCCCTTCACCAGCGGGACGGCCGCGATGTACCGGGTCACCCTCTCCCGCTCCGACCAGGCGAGGTACTGGATCCCGGTGTCGCCGATCTGCACCTCTTCCAGGGCGCTCGCCGGGATCGGCTGCCCGGCCGCGACCGGCTGCGCCACGCGGATCGCCGACACCCGCTCGCCGCTCGCCATCACCAGGTAGGCGCTGGCGAGGGCGCCGCCGAGGATCAGCAGCACCGCGAGCGCCGCCAGCGCCGGCTTGCGCTCGCGCGGCGAGCTGGGGAGCCGCTGCCCCCCGGAGGTGCCGAGCCCCGACCGGCCGAGGCCCGCCGCACCGCCGGGCGAGCCCGCCGCGCCACCGCCGGAGACGGTCGACTGGTTGGCCTTCATCGCGCTGCCCACGCGCTCCTTCCCGCCCTCCCGCCGGACCCCGTCCTGCGGGATTCCGCGACACCGAGCGATCCATGCTTGCGGGGTCGGCAAGGTCACGTCAATGGATTCGGTCGAGTCAAGCCGTCCCATATCCGGCCGAACCGCGGTGACCTGCGAATTCATTGATCACATGGTCACTTACCACCAGTCACATCCGTCACTGACCACATGCTGGACACCTCCGGAGCGCCCGCGCCGTCACGGTTTCAGGCCGATGAGGCGGCCGAGCAGGGCCACCGAGTGGTCGAAGTAGGCGGCCCGTTCCTCGATCACACCGTTGAATTGCCCGAACACTTCGAAACTGACCGTCCCGTACAAACCGGCCCATGCGGTAAAGGCGCGGGCGATTACGTCGTCGGGGAGGTCCATGGTGAGCGCGTCGCGCGCGCGGGCCAGGTCGGCGGCGATCGAAGGCGGCGCCGGCGGGCACGGGCCCGCGGGGTCGAGCGCGCCGGCGGCGTGGGCCTCGGTGACGATGCGCGTGAACACGACCGTGTCGCGCATCGCGGCGGGGACGGTGTCCTGCGGCGCCTTGTAGCCGGGCACGGGCGACCCGTACAGCAGGGCGTACTCGTGCGGGTGCTCCAGCGCCCACTCCCGGACCGCCCGGCACACCGCGAGCCACCGCCCGGCGAAGTCGCCCGCGGCGGCCTTCGCGTCGGCCCGCTCGACGGCCTCCCCTACCGCGTTGTAGCCGTCGATGATCAGCGCGGTCAGCAGGTCGTCGCGGCTCGGGAAGTACCGGTAGATCGCCGACGACACCATGTCCATCTCGCGGGCGACCGCGCGCAGCGACAGCCCCGCCGCGCCGGCCGTCGCCAGCTGCCGCCTCGCGATCTCGGTGATCTCCCGGATCAGCTCCGCCCGGACCCGTTCCCGTGCCGTACGACCTGCGCTCATGGTCCGAGACTAACAGAGCGGGGCACTGAACCGAGAGCACTGCTCTTGACATCGGTGCTCTCATGAGAGAGCATCGCTCTCGCCACAGAGCACTGAACCAAGGAGGCGGCCATGCCGGACCTGGCGACCCTGCACGACGAGTACGCGCTGCGCGGCCGGATCGACGAGGCCGCGCCCGTCACCAACACGTCCAGCACGTGGATCGACGCGCCGCCGGCCCGGGTGTGGGACGTCCTCGCCGACCTGCGCGGCTGGGAGGCGTGGGCGCCCGGCTTCAGGCTGCGCGCCCTGGACGCCGTCGAACCGGGCCGCGAGTTCCGCTGGAGCCAGAACGGCACGCCGCTGCGCTCCCGCTTCGCCGTGGTCGCCCCTGAGCGCGAGCTGAGCTGGACGGGCAGCTTCCTCGGCTTCTACCGCGCCGTGGACCGCATGGTGCTGGCGCCGGAGCGCGGAGGCACCCGCGTGACCCTCCAGGAATCGCTGGACGGCCCGCTCGTCCGCCTCATCTACGGCCCGGACAAGCTCCGCGCCGGCCACGAGGCCCGCCTGGCCGCCCTGAACTCCCACATCGGGAACCGAGCCCGGCCGTAGCGGCGCTCGCGCCCGCCGCGTCCGGCGAGAACCAGCAGAGGAGAAACACCATGGGAAAGCACGTGATCGTCGGAGCCGGGCAGGTCGGGGTGCACCTGGCCGAGCGGCTCATCGAGCGCGGGCACGACGTCGTCGTCGTGACGCGGTCCGGGTCGGGGCCCGCGGGCGTCGAGCGGGTCGCCGCCGACGTCGAGGACCGGGCCCGGCTGACCGAGGTCGCCAAAGGCGCCGACGCCCTCTACAACTGCGTGAACCCGCGGTACAGCCGGTGGCCGCGGGACTGGCCGCCGATGGCGTCGTCCTTCCTGGGGGCGGCGGAGGACACCGGCGCGGTGCTCGTGACGCTCGGTTGCCTGTACGGGTACGGGCCGGTGGACGGGCCGATGACCGAGGACCTGCCGCTCGCCGCGACGGGCGTCAAGGGACGGGTACGGGCCAAGATGTGGCAGGACGCCCTGGCCGCGCACGAGGCGGGCCGGGTCCGGGCCACCGAGCTGCGGGCGTCCGACTACTACGGGCCGCGCAGCACCGACCAGGCGTACATCGGCGAGACGCGGTTCGTGAAGCCGCTGCTGGCGGGAAAGCGGGTGCCGTACCTGAGCGACCCGTCCGTCCCGCACGCCTGGACCTACCTGCCGGACGTCGCCGAGGCGCTCGCCATCGCGGGGACGGACGAGCGGGCGTGGGGCAGGCCGTGGCACGTCCCGACGGGCCCGGCCGTGTCCACGCGGGAGGTCGCCGAGCGGCTCTGCGCCATCGCCGGCGCGCCGGAACCGCGGATCTACGAGGTGCCGCGCGGCGTGTTCAAGGCGCTAGGGCTGTTCTCGCCGATGATGAGGGAGCTGCGCGAGACCCGCTACCAGTTCGACAAGCCCTACATTCTGGACTCTTCCGCGTTCCAGGCGACGTTCGGGTTGGCTCCCACACCGCTCGACGACGCCCTCAGAACGATCGTCGCCGCCTACCGGGAAACGGCGGGGGCCGGTAATTAAGCTGAACGGGAATTCCAGAGACGTCGGAGGCTCGGATGCGGATCTCGTTCACGGCGCTGACCGGCGAAGGACCTCGCGATGTCGTGATAAATGTCGATTCCGAGGTCACCGTGGGCGGGGTCGCGCAGTCCCTCGCCGCCACTCTGGACGGCCCCGCGCCCGCCCTCACCCCCCGGTTCTCCAAGGCGGCCCTGCTCGCCAAGGACGGGCACGGCCCGCGCCGGGCGCTGTGGATGGACGGCCGCATGCTCGACCCGCAGGCCCTCGCCGTCAAGGAGCTGCGGGACGGCGCCGTCGTCGCCGTCGAGCAGCGCGGCGCCGCCGCCACCGTGCTCGCCGAGCCGACCGGCCTCGTCGAGGTGCGGGTCGTCGGCGGCCCTGCGGCCGGGTCGGTGCACCGGCTCGGCCTCGGCACCAGCACGATCGGGTCCGGCCAGGACGTCGACGTGGTGCTCGACGACCCGTCCGTCCCGGCCCGGTCCCTGCGGCTCACGGTCGGGCGGGAGGCCGTCGAGGTCGAGCCGTCCGCGCTGACGATGCAGGGCTCCGCCGCGCTGGACGGCACGCCGCTCGGCGCGAAGACGATCTGGCCGGCCGGCGCGATGCTGACGGTGGGCGGCAGCGTGCTGACGCTCGCGCCGAGCACCGCGCCCGACACCCACCTGGAGCCGCTGCCCGGCGGCGGGCTGGCGTTCAACCGGCCGCCGCGGCTGCTCCCGCCGCCCCGGGTGCGGACGCTGGACGTCCCGAAGCGCCCCGAACGCAACCCGCGCGAGCGGCTCCGGCTGTTCGGCGCGCTGCTGTTCTCGGCGTTCGGGCTCGTCATGGCGTTCGCGCTCGGCCAGTGGTGGTGGGCGCTGTTCGCGCTGGCCTGGCCGGTGATGACGCTCGGCGAATGGGTCGGCGACCGGCTGCACGGCCGCAAGTCCTACAAGAAGGCGCTGAAGGAGTACCACCGCAGGACGGGCGAGTTCGACGGGGAGATGGAGCGGCTGCGCCGCGAGGACGAGGCCGAGCGGCGCGCCCTGCACCCCGACCCGGCGGAGGTGCTGCTGACCGCGACCGGGCCGCGGCGGCGGCTGTGGGAGCGGCGCCGCGACGACGCCGACGCGCTGCACCTGCGGGCCGGCCTCGCCGACCTGCCCGCCCGCATCGAGCTGACCGGCGAGCCGGGCGAGGTGCGGATCCCGGCGGCCCGGCAGGTCCCGGTGGTGCTGCCGCTCGCCGACCTCGGCGTCATCGGGCTGACCGGCCCGCGGCACGCGTCGCGCGGGCTGGCGCGGTGGCTCGTCGCGCAGGCCGCCGTCCTGCACAGCCCCCGCGACCTGTCCATCGTCGTCCTGTCCGCCGACCAGCGGGCCGGCAACGAATGGAACTGGGTGCGCTGGCTGCCGCACTGCGCGCCGCGCGAAGGCGAGGACTGCGTGGCCCTCGTCGGCACCGACCCCGAGTCGGCCGCGCACCGCGTCACCGAACTCGCGATCCGGGTGACGGAGCGGCGGCGCGCCGCGCAGTCGGAGTCGTCGTTCTTCGGGCGGGACGGGGCGCCCTCCGCCCCGTACAACATCCTGATCGTGCTGGACGGAGCGCGCGCGCTGCGCCGCATACCCGGCATGCCGATGCTCCTGTCGCGAGGCGCCGAGTACGGCCTCTACGCCATCTGCATCGACGACGAGGAGCGGCTCCTCCCGGAGGAATGCCAGGCCGTCGCCGCATGGGAGCCGCAATGGCCGTCACTGGTCCGGCTCCAGGGGCAGGGGCTCGAAGCCATCGGTCCCGTGGTCGCCGACCAGGTCTCGGCGATCTGGTCCGACCGGGTGGCGCGCGCGCTGGCACCCGTCCGGGACGTGTCCCGGGAGGACGCCGAAGACGCGATCCCGGCCGACGTGCGGCTCCTCGACGTCCTGGACATGCCCGAACCCACGGCCGAGCACATCCTCCAGTCGTGGAACCGGACGGGCGGGCGCACCACCCGCGTCCCCATCGGCCTCGGCTCGGGCCGGCCCTACGAGATCGACCTCCGGACGGACGGCCCCCACGCGCTCATCGCGGGCACCACCGGCGCGGGCAAGTCGGAGCTGCTGCAGACGCTCATCGCGTCCCTCGCCGTCGCCAGCCGCCCGGACGAGATGACGTTCGTCCTCATCGACTACAAGGGCGGCGCCGCGTTCAAGGACTGCGCCGGCCTCCCGCACACCGTCGGCATGGTCACCGACCTGGACGGCCACGCGACCGAGCGCGCCCTCGAATCCCTCGCCGCCGAGCTGCGCCGCCGCGAGGAGATCCTGCTCGACGCCGGCGCCAAGGACGTCGACGACTACAACGACCTTCGGATCACCGACCCGCGGCTGCCGGCGGTGCCGCGGCTGGTCCTCGTCATCGACGAGTTCGCCGCCATGGTGACCGAACTGCCCGACTTCATCACCGGGCTGGTCGACATCGGGCGCCGCGGCCGGTCCCTCGGCGTGCACCTGATCCTCGCCACGCAGCGCCCCGCCGGGGTCGTCACCGCCGACATCCGCGCCAACACCAACCTGCGGATCGCGCTGCGCGTCACCGACCCGGACGAGTCCACCGACGTCCTCGACTCGCCCGACGCCGCGCAGATCTCCAAGTCCACGCCCGGCCGCTGCTACGTCCGCTCCGGCGTGGCGGCGCCGCAGGCCGTGCAGTCCGCGCGGATCGGGGGGCGCCGGCCCGGCGCCGGCCCCGCCGCCGGCCCGACCGTCCTGCCGCTGCCCTGGCAGGGCCTCGGCCACCCGCTGCCCGCGCCCCGCGAGGCCGCCGACGACACCGCGACGGCCACCGACCTGGGCGTCCTCGTCCAGGCGATCGACGAGGCGGCCCGCCGCGCCGGCATCGGCCGCCGGCCGTCCCCGTGGCTGAGCCCGCTGCCCGAGCAGGTCAGGCTGGCGCCCCGCACCGCCGCCGGGGGCTCCGTCGTGGACGTCCCGCCGATCCCGTTCGGCGTCACCGACCTGCCCGCCGTCCAGTCCCGCGAGGAGCTGGCGCTCGACCTGACCTCCGGCGGCCACCTCTACCTCGCCGGGTCCGCCCAGTCGGGCCGCTCCACCGCGCTGCGCACCATCGCCGGCTCGCTGGCGGTGTCCTGCTCCCCCTACGACGCCCACCTGTACGCGATCGACTGCGGCGCGAACGCGCTGCTTCCGCTGATCTCCCTGCCGCACTGCGGCGCCGTCGTCACCCGCGACCAGCTCGACCGCTGCGAACGCCTCCTCACCGCGCTGGCCGCCGAGGTCGCCCGCCGCCAGCAGCTCCTCGCCGAGGCCGGCTTCGCGTCCCTCGCCGAGCAGCGCACCGCCGTCGCCGCCACCGACCGGCTCCCCTGGATGGTGCTGCTCCTCGACCGCTGGGAGGGCTTCCTCGGCGCGTTCGAGCACTACGACTACGGCCGCCTCGTCGACCAGGTCATCCGCCTCCTGCGCGAGGGCGCCGCCGTCGGCCTCCGCGCCGTCTTCACCGGCGACCGCTCCGGCCTCGGCGGCCAGATCTCCACCGTCTTCGACCGCCGCCTCATCCTGCGCATGGCGGACCCGAACGACTACGGCTACGGCGGCCTCCAGGACAAGCAGGTCCCCGCCGCCATGCCGCCCGGCCGCGCCCTGGAGCCCACCACGCCGGGCGCGCCGCCGCGCGAATCCCAGATCGGCCTGCTGGGGGACGACCCGTCCGGCACCTCCCAGGTGGCGGTCCTCCAGGAGATCGCCCGTACCTGCGTCTCCCGCTACGGCCGCCTCCCCCGCCGCCGGCGACCCCTGCACGTCGACGAGCTGCCGGTCCGCGTCACCTACCGCGAAGCCATGTCGCTCGACCCCGAGTTCACCGCCCCGTCCCCGCTGTGGGCCCTGGTCGGCGTCGGCGGCGACACCCTCGCCCCCGTCGGCATCGACCTGCTGAACGAGGGCCCCGGCTTCGCCGTCGCCGGCCCGCCCCGCTCGGGCCGCTCCACGACCCTCCGCACGATCGTCCACTCCCTCCTCGACCCGTCCGTCGGCGGCGGCCTGGTCCCGGTCGTGCTGATCACCCCCCGCCGCTCCCCGCTCCGCCTGCTCTCCAGCCGCCCGGGCGTCCTCGGCCTCCTCACCTCCGACGCCGACCCGGACGACCTCGCCGAAGCCATCGGCGACGAGCACCGCTACGCCGTCGTCGTCGACGACGCCGAACTCCTCGACGAGACGGACCTGGACGACGCCCTCCGCGACGTGCTGCGCACGGCCCGCGACGGCGAGCACGCCGTCGTCATCGGCGGCACCACCGCCGACCTGGGCCGCGGCTACCGCGGCTTCCTCTCCGACACCCGCCGCTCCCGCTCCGGCGTCCTGCTGTCGATCGACTCCCCCGACGACGGCGACCTCTTCGGCCTCCGCCTCCCCCGCAACGCCCCCCTGGGCGGCCCCACCGGCCGCGGCCTCTTCGTGGCCACCGGGGTCACCACCCAGATCCAGGTGGCCCTCCCACCCCCCGCCAACACCGACTGATCACCGCCGCCGCCGGTAGTCCACGGTCCCGAACGACGGATCCATCCACTGCGCGACCTTCTCCGGCTCCGGCCCGCCCTTCGCCGACCGCCACACCCAAAAGAACACCACCACGAACGCCACGGACAAATAGAACGCATAAGCGGCGCCGTACATGAGCTCGTACTCCGCACCGCCCGGTTCGAAAGAGAAGGCCAATGTCGAAACGACGGTGACGCAGCCGACCAGCCACGTCACGCACGAGAGCACGCGCGTCGCCGCCGCACTCGCCGCCACTCCCAGCAGAAGCGTGGTCATCATCAGCAGGGGCAGCCAGCGGCTGGGGGCGCTCACGGCCTCCATCGCGCCGAGCTCCCAAAGCACATGAGGCGTGTCGTCCACCTCGACCCACGGCGCCATCGTCCACCCGGTCAGCGCCATGGTGACGGCCATCCCCCACACCGCACACCGGATGCGCCGTTCGAACTCCGCAGCCCGCACGGCAGGCCCTTTACTCATGACGGCCTCACCTCGCACTTGTGGATCTCCCCGAACCGCTTCTCCGCGATCCGCATGAAGTCGAACATGTCCTGCACCGCGTCCCGCCCCCGAACCACCGGCGCAAAATCAATACTGATCCACGGTCGCTTCTTCCCGCATTTGAAGACGGCGATCACATAGTTGGGACGTTTGTTGGCGCCGGCGGTGTGGATGACGACGGCGAGCCCTCTGCCCAACTCGGCGGGAACCTTGTGGGGATCGCTGTCAGCCCAGTTCCGCTCCTGAAAGCGAACGGTCTTCTCTCCGTTCCGGTACTCCCAGCTCACGCCGAGCGGCCACTCGTTGCCCGTCCCCGACGCCAGGCAGAGCCCGTTGTCGGTCTGCGGCCCGTCCCAACTCGATGTGAGCGCGCCGGAGTAACCCGTCACCTGCCTGAAAGCACGCTCCGGAACGAGATCGCAGAGGTAGGGGCGACTGTCGCTCACCGGCTCGTTCACCGGACGCGGCGGGGCAGGAGCAGAACCGCCCCCGTCACAGCCGAGGCTCAACGGGACCAGCAGTACCGATAAGAAAGCAAAACGGATTTTTGCGGGAATCACTTGCGAACACTCTTTGGAACTTCGGATCCGTCGGAGCTCACATAGTTCCGCACGGCCTTCTCTGCGCCGACCTCCATGGAGAGAGTCACATGTTCGCCATGCTTTTCGATCGGCAATTTGTTGCTCGCCCAACGCATGAAATCTTCGAGCTGCAATGGGGTCATCTGCTCCACGGGAATGATCTTGTCATGTCCGTCCACGAAAGACCTCCCGTGGAGAGAGTCCGCCGGATATCGGCCATGAGCCACCAGCGAAGAGGCGATCATCTGTCTGAAGAGGCGCTCCACGCCCTCGACATCGGTCGTCGGCGCGGAGACTGCCGGGTCCTCCTTGTCGGCAAGCTTCGTGGCCAGCACGTCGGCGATCTTGGAGGCGAGCCTGCCAACCGTCGCGGTGAAGAAGTCGCCCGCGATGGGCACCTTGGCGATGGGAGTGTTCTCGACGGGGATCATGCCGAGGCCGAAGCCGATGTAGTTGCGCATCAGGGCGAGGTCATTCGCGAGGCGCAGATTCTCCGCGCCGAGCGACTGGTGGCGCGCCTCCACGATACGGCCGAACATGCCGCCCTCAGCGGCAATGATGTTCGCCAGGTCCCCGTTGTGGGCGACAGAGCGGTCGATGGCGACTTTGGCGTGGGCTACCTGGCCCAGGAGAAGGGTCTCGTAGGCTTTGGCGCTGCGGGTGACGTCCAAGAGCAGATAGTCGAGATCCGATCCCGTCAGGCCAGTGGAGCCCGGCTCGCGGGATTCATCGGCTACCCGGCGGATGTCGTGCAGGTTCTCGATATGCGCGACCAGGACAGTCGCCATGGCAGGACGCAGGCCCGACAGTTCGTCGTAGTGCTTGGGGCGGGCGATGGCGTCAGCGGGAGCGTTGTCCATGAGGGCGTCGAGCGGCGCCTTGTCTCCGACCTGGATCTTGCCGTCCTTGACCACGAAGTTCTTGCGGGCGTCAGCTACGAGGATCTTGCTGGCCTCGAAGGCCAGACGGGTGGACTCCTTGTCATTGCCGATGGCGGCGGCCTGGATGGTCTTGCCCAGGGCGGTGCCGTGGTCGGTCAGGCCCCAAGTGGGGCGGCGGTCGTGGAGTAGGTACTGGAGGGTCGAGCCCTTGAAGTTCGGCTCTGTGCCCTCTTGGAACGGCCCCATGTACACGTGGGTCAGGAGGGCTTGGGACGCCTCCTTCCCGGCGACGGCTGCGGCGGTGAAGAGGGACGCTAAGAAGTCGGTCTTGCGGTCGCTGGGGACGACTTTGGTCGCGGTGGGGTCCAGCGCGTTGCCGAGGCCGGCCTTGCCGGCGAGGGTGGGGAGCGGCTCCTGGCCGAGCGGCCTTCGCAGGCGGCTGTCGTAGGCGATCATGTCGCTGCCCACGACCTCGATGAAGTGGGTGGAGAAGCGGGTGTCGCCTGCGGCGGTCAGGAGGGCGCCCAGGGACTGGTAGCCGGACGTGCCGTTCGGCGGGGTGCTGAGGGGCGGGAAGTTCTTGCGGCCCGCCAGGGTGAGGTTGCGCAGGTAGTCGTCGCCCAGGTAGGCCCCGGTGTCGGGGCGGGTCGCCAGGGCGAGGCTGCGGCCCAGGAGGGCCAGGGTCGCGCGGGTTTCGGCGGCGTTGGCGTCCGCACCCTCTCGGTTGTGGCGGACGTCTGCGGCCAGCGGGACGATCAGGTCCATCGGGAGCTTGAGGAGCGCCTCGGGGCCTAGGGCTTCCAGGAGGCCCTTGGCGAACATCGGGGTGATGTCCTCCGCGTGGAGGCGGCGCAGGGCGGCCTTGGCCTCGGGGTCGCCCGCGGCCGCGCGGCGGAACAGGTCGGCGCTGCGGCGGCCGGCGGCGTACGCGACCTGGTCGGTGTAGCGGTCGGGGAGCTTCAGGTAGTCGCCGTCCTGGTGGCAGACGACGAAGGCGAGCTTCTGCCGGTCGAGGTCGTGCGCCAGCTGGTTGCGGCGGCGCAGGTCGGAGGCGGCCTTGTCGGCCCACGCGGCGATGCGCTTGATCTCCATCGCGGGGGCCGTGCTCACCTGGGCGGCGTGCAGCGCCTGCCACAGCTTGTCGGCGAGTTCGGCCAGCTTCGGGGCTGCCTGCGTCATCTGCCGGGTCATGTGCTCGAACTCGGCGAGCTTCACGCCGCAGGTGTCGGGGTCGAGCCAGGTGTCGCCCACGGCTCAGCCCTTCCGGAGCGGGCTGCGGTCCAGCTCGTCGCGGACGAGTTGCAGGGCCTTGCGCAGCTCGGTGTGCAGGGCGGCGTCGTTGGCGTCGAGGTCGCGGGCGAAGCCGCGGGAGGCGCTGCCGCCGACCCATGCGCGGTCGTCCATGGCCTGGCGGGAGGCGGTGAACAGGTGCCAGTGCTGGTCCGACAGCGTCTGGATGTGGCCGAGGAGGAATTGCAGCTGCAGCGGCGTCGGCTTGCTCACGGAGAGTCCCTCTGGCGTGGGGCGGCTGCGGGGACGCCGGGGTGGGAGCTGATGCGGGTCCCGGCCTCGGGGGGATGGGCCGGGACCCGCGGCTCAGGGGGGTCAGCGGGTGGCGGCCTCGATGTTCTGCTGGGACTTGCGGATGTCCTGGCTGCCCTGCTCCAGCGCCAGCGCCATCTTGTCGAAGGCGGTCTTGGCCTCGGCCCAGGCGGCGCGGAAGCGGTCGGCGCCGGGGCCCCACCAGGCGGCGCTGCTGCTGACGGTGCGGCCGTTCAGGTCCTTGATCAGGGCGTCGAGGTTGCGCGAGTGCTTGCTGAAGATGCGGGACAGTTCCTCGAGTTCGCCCAGGTTGGCTCCGCGCTTGTCGCCCATCGCTCCGGCCCTTTCGTCGCTGATCGCCGAACGTTTTGCGTCGTGGTGCGGAAAGAATGGCGTCAGCTTACGCCCCATCTCTCACGACAATCCAGATGCGCCTCGCCCGTCGTCCCCCGAAACTGCCCTAATCGCACCATCTTGCGGTGTCCGGATGTGGCCACGGCGGGGTTGTGACGAGCTTACTTACTGTCCGTCAAGGGCATTTCAGAGTGTTTTCAGGGGAAAGCGGGTCAGCGGTCGGGGATGACCGGGTCGTTGACCGGGTGGGCGTCCGGGTCGAGGACGCGCTCGGCGACGAGGGTGATCTGCTCGCCGCGCGTCCGGAACACGAACCGCCGCCGCACCGACTGGACGACCTTGCCGCCGCCGTACCGGACCTCGGTGTGCTCGACGGCCTCCAGCGTGATCCGGTCGCCGGACCGGACGGCGCGCGCCGGGTCGAGCCGGGTGCGGGCGCCGGTGTAGGCGGGGCCGCCCTCGACGGGCGCGCGGTTGCGGGTCTCCAGCTCCCGGACGGCCCGCGCCTGCGAGCGCGCCAGCTTCGGGGAGATCCGCACGCCGAGGACCTCGGTCGGCATGTCGCGGCGGTCCCGGTCGTGGTGCGGGACGAGCGCCTGGGAGCGGCGCTGCAGGAAGGTGCTCGCGACGGCGGTGAGCTGCCGGGTGAGGTAGTCCTCCACGGCGGGGCTGTCCCGCCGGACGCCCGACGACGGCGCCGCCAGGCACGCCGCCAGGGCGACGGCGAGGCCGGCCCGGGGCCACGGGCGCACCATCGGCGCCTCCCGCTGATCATGTGGGGGCAGATTCGAGCCGAGGGTACACCGGTCGGTGCGGCGCCGAGCCGGCGCTTTCCCGCGAAGGCCCGCGCCGCCGCGGTGGCGAGCGCGGGCCTTTCCGGGAAATGGCAGGTCAGTTCGCTTCGCTCTGCAGCGCGGCGACGCGGGAACGGGCCTGCGCCATCGCCTCGTGATAGCGCTGCTCCCATTCCGGGTCGCCGTCCGGTATGGCCGCGACCGTCTGCCGGCCGAGCTCGGCGAGCAGGTCGCCGGCGCCGTTCCGGGTGACCTGCCGGACGACGACCGTGGTCACCCCGCCGGACGATTCGGTGTGCGCCTCCCAGCGGGCGCCGCGCTCGATCGCGGCCCTGCCCGCGGACGAGCGGTCGGCGAACGCGTACATCAGCAGGACGACCACCGCGGCGGCCACCGCCAGCGCGGCCAGAACGATCAGGAACCGCACGCTCGGCCTCCGTCACTTGTCCCGCAGGAGCGCCCCGTTCGGGTTGCCGGGCGCGTAGACGGTGATGCCCTGCGGGAGCGCCTTCAGCTCCTCGATCCTCGCGCAGGTCGGGCACTTGTTGTAGCCGTTCTGCCGGGCCTTGTTGGCCGCGGCCTCCGCCTTGGCCGTGGCGACCTTCGCCTGCGCCTCGCTGACCTGCGCGAACGCGGCCTGGGCGCGGTCGACGGCGTCCTGCACCTTCTCCGGCAGGGTGATCCGGACGAGGTTGAAGTGGATGTTGGTGACGAACTTCCCGCCGAGCGTCTGCTCCAGGTCGGCGGCGAGGCTCGTGTTGATCGCGTTCTGCACCTTGGCGATGTTGGCGTTGTTGCTCTGCGCCTTCTGCCCGACGGCCTGGACGTTCTTCGGCTGCGCGGAGGCGTTCTGGACGAGGGCGCAGGACGAGACCAGCTCGGCGCAGCGGAAGCTGTTGATCTGGCTGCGCAGATCGTTGTCGATCACCGGCCGGACGATCTGGTCGAGGAACGCCGACCAGCCCTTGTCGCCGTCGTAGACGTTGTACATCTCACCGCCGGCGCTGCGGAACTTGCGCGTCCCGTACTTCTCGTCGAAGTCCCTCAGCGCCGCGTGGTCCTGGTTGAGGGTGAAGTACAGCGTCCCCTCGATGCCCATGTTGACGCCGTCGGAGCTCGGCACCGTGACGACGTCCACGCCGGTCTCGTCGCCCTTCCGGGCGTCGGAGGTGATCGTGTAGAAGCGCTGCTGGGCGGGGTACTTGTGGACCTGCGAGTAGAGCCCGATCCAGACGCGCCCGGAGCCGGGGTCGATGACCTGCCGGATCCTGTTGTTGTCGAAGAACCCGCCGTTGCGGACGACGGCGATCTCACCGCCGCTGGTCCGCTCGAACCCGCCGAACAGGGCGCTCAGCACCGGCCAGCCGACGACGACCAGCAGGACGGCGGCGATGACGGCGGTGCGCCGGCGGGGCCTGCTCAGCCCGGAGAACCGGTTCCCGCCCGCGGACGACTCCTTCTTGGCCACGATCACTCCTCTCACACCCGCACCACTCGGCTCGCGGGTCCCCGATGAGACGGCGGAGGACGTGTCCGGGCTCCGCCGGTCACCAGACCGTTATCGGGCGAGACCTCCCGCTACACGGGACCTGCACCCAAATAAGGAGGGCCTTACGAAAGCCTGAATCGGCGGTTATCTAGACTGCCTGCGTAGTTCAGGGAGGAGACCCACGTGCGCAAGGTCCTGATCGCCAACCGCGGTGAGATCGCGGTCCGTATAGCCCGTGCCTGCCGCGATGCGGGGCTGGCGAGTGTGGCGGTGTACGCCGAGCCCGATCTGGAGGCGCTGCACGTTCGGGTCGCCGACGAGGCGTTCGCCCTCGGGGGGCGGACGGCCGCCGAAAGCTACCTGGACATCGAGAAGCTGCTGAGGATCGCGAAGGAGTCGGGGGCGGACGCCGTCCACCCCGGATACGGGTTCCTGGCCGAGAACGCCGACTTCGCGGCCGCGGTGGAGAACGCCGGGCTGACCTGGATCGGTCCGCCGCCCGCCGCGATCACCGCGCTGGGCGACAAGGTGCAGGCCCGGCACATCGCGCAGAAGGTCGGCGCGCCGCTGGTGGCGGGCACCAAGGACCCCGTGTCGGGCGCGGACGAGGTGGTCGCCTTCGCCGCGGAGCACGGCCTGCCCATCGCGATCAAAGCGGCGTTCGGCGGCGGCGGGCGCGGCCTGAAGGTCGCCCGGAAGCTGGACGAGGTCGCCGAGCTGTACGAGTCCGCCGTCCGCGAGGCCGTGGGCGCGTTCGGCCGCGGCGAGTGCTTCGTCGAGCGGTACCTCGACAAGCCGCGCCATGTGGAGACCCAGTGCCTGGCCGACAAGCACGGCAACGTGGTCGTCGTCTCCACCCGCGACTGCTCGCTGCAGCGCCGGCACCAGAAGCTCGTCGAGGAGGCCCCGGCCCCGTACCTGTCGGACGAGCAGGTCGAGCTGCTGTACAGCTCGTCCAAGGCCATCCTGAAGGAGGCCGGGTACGTCGGCGCCGGCACGTGCGAGTTCCTCGTCGGGCAGGACGGCACGATCTCCTTCCTTGAGGTCAACACCCGCCTCCAGGTCGAGCACCCGGTCACCGAGGAGGTCGCGGGCATCGACCTCGTCCGCGAGATGTTCCGCATCGCCGACGGCGAGGAGCTCGGCTACGGCGACCCGGAGCTGCGCGGCCACTCGTTCGAGTTCCGGCTGAACGCCGAGGACGCGGGCCGCGGGTTCCTGCCGGCCGTGGGAACGCTGACCGAGTGGCGGCCGCCGTCCGGTCCGGGCGTCCGGCTGGACGCGGGGTACGAGGCGGGCCAGACCGTCCCGCAGGCGTTCGACTCGCTGGTCGCGAAGCTGATCGTGACGGGCGCGACGCGGCGGCAGGCCGTCGAGCGGTCCCGCCGCGCCCTCGCCGAGTTCGTCGTCGAGGGCATGCCGACGGTGCTGCCGTTCCACCGGGCGGTGCTGGACGATCCGGCGTTCGTCCCGGCGGACGACGAGACGCCGTTCTCCGTCCACACCCGGTGGATCGAGACCGAGTTCGACAACCGGATCCCGCCGTTCGACCACGCTCCCGCCGGCGAGGCCGAGGACGGCGAGCGCGAGCGCGTCACCGTCGAGGTCGGCGGCAAGCGCATCGAGGTCGTCCTGCCCGCCGGGTTCGGCGCCTCCGCGGCCCCGGCCGCCGGGAACGCGCAGCCCGCCAGGCGGCGCGGCGGCAGGAAGGGCGGCGGCGCGCAGGCGTCCGGCGACTCCCTCGTCAGCCCGATGCAGGGCACCATCGTCAAGATCGTCGCCGAGGACGGCGCGACGGTCGCGGCGGGCGACACCGTCGTGGTGCTGGAGGCCATGAAGATGGAGCAGCCGCTCACCGCGCACAAGGCCGGGACGATCACCGGGCTGTCCGCCGAGGTCGGGCAGACCGTCTCCGCCGGCGCCGCGATCTGCGAGATCAAGGACAGCTGACCGCCGGCCGCCACGCCCGGACGCGCGACCGCCACGCTCGGACACCGGGCGGGGCGGCACCCGGCATGGGTGCCGGACCCCATTTGAGGACGTCCGCAAATCCTCCTCGCGAACGAGGCTTTAGGCCGTCCACATGGGCAGATAGTAGAACATGAGCACCGAGAAGCGGGCCATCCGGGCGGCACGCCGCGGCGCCGCTTCGGCGATCATCGGCGCCCTCGCCGTGCCGGCGTTCGCCCTGACCGCCCCCGCACACGCCGCCGCGACGCAGTTCGCCCCGCCCCAGAACAGCACACACCGCACGACCGCCCCCCAGACCACCGGCCTCCAGGCCGCGGCCCAGGACGGCGCCCGGGCGAGCGTGCCCCAACCCGCCGCGGACCGGACGGGCGCGCTCGTGATCACGTCCCGGAACGCGGCCCCGCAGAGCAGCGCGGCGGCGGACACCGTCGGGCAGATCGCCAACGGGCTCATCGACTCGCGGCTCTACGTGACCAGCGAGGCGGGGAACGTGCTGTCCGCGGCCGACCAGAGCCAGATCGAGCAGAGTCTCGCCGGTGAGCGGGACGCCGACATCCGGGCCGTGGTCATCAGCAACGCCGCCACGGAGACGCAGGTCAAGCAGCTGCTCCCCGCGGTCGCGCAGCGGGTCGGGAAGGGCGAGACGTTCGTCGCGGTCACCGCCGACGGCAGCCGGATGGCGGCGATCTCCAAGAAGCTCGACCGCGCCGAGATCAACCAGATCATCACCCGCACCAACGGGCAGCCGCTGAAGCAGCGGCTGATCGACTTCGGGGACCGCGCGGAGAAGAAGGTCGACGACAACGCGGCGTCCAGCGCGGTCGTCGGGTACGTCGTGATCGGCCTGCTCGCGCTGCTGGTCGCGGCGGCCGTGGGCGTGTTCCTCACCGCGAGCAAGCGGCGCCGGGCCCGCGAGGCCCGGGAGATGCTGGACCTCAAGCAGGGCGTGCAGGAGGACGTCACCCTCCTCGGCGAGGACATCGCGCGCCTCGACCTCGACGTCATGGACAAGGACCTCGACCCGGCGACCCGCGCCGACTACGAGCGCGCACTCGACTCCTACGACCACGCCAAGCGGGCGGCGGAGCGCGCCACCAGGCCGCAGGACATGCAGGCCGTGACGACCGCGCTGGAGGACGGCCGCTACTACATGACCGCCACCCGCGCCCGGCTCGCCGGCGAACCCGTGCCCGAGCGGCGTCCCCCGTGCTTCTTCAACCCGCAGCACGGGCCGTCCGTCGAGGACGTCATGTGGGCGCCGCCCGGCGGCACGCCCCGCTCGGTCCCGGCGTGCGCGGCCGACGCGGAGGCCGTCACGCACGGCACGGACCCGGACATCCGGATGGTCCCGTACCAGGGCGCCCGGCAGCCGTACTGGAACGCGGGCCGCGCGTACGCGCCGTACGCCGGCGGCTACTACTACGGCTACGGCGGGTTCGACCTGCTCGGCGGGCTGGTGATCGGCACCGCGCTCGGCTCGATGATGGGCTCCGGCCTCGGCTGGGGCGGCTACGGCGGCATGGACGGCGGGTTCGGCGACGGCGGCGGCGACATCGGCGGCGGCTGGGACTTCGGCGGCGGCGACTTCGGCGGGGGCGGCGACTTCGGCGGCTTCTGACCCCGGCCCGGTCAGCCCGGCCCGGTCAGCTCGGCCCGGTCAGCTCGTCCCGGTCAGCTCGTCCCGGTCGGCGCGTCCCGGCCGGCGCGGCCCGGTCGGCCCCGGCCCGCCGGGGCAGGCGCGGGCCGGTCAGCTCGGAGCGGCCTCGTACGCGCAGCGCTCCGAGGCAGGGGCGGAGCGGACCGGGACCGTCGCGTCGGTGATTGAGACGAGGCCGGCGGCCACTCCCCACGGCCGAACCGCCTCGTTGACGCGCCGGACCAGCTCCGGATCGTCCCCGTCCGCCAGCAGGGACGGCAGGTCCGCCAGGTCCCGGTCCGCTATGACGCCGCGCAGGACGGCTTCGGTGCCGGCCTGCGCGGCGGAGGACGGCGAGTCCGCGGACTCGGCGTACCTGACGGGGTCGTCGGCTCCCATCAAGGCGCGCGCCTTCACGCGCACGGACACGCCGTCCCTGGTCGTCGCCCTGAGCCAGATGTCGTGCGGCCGCGCACCCACCGGGACGCGCACGCCGGTGTCGGCGAGCGGCAGCAGGTAGCGCAGCCCGGGGCCGCGGACTCCGCGCGTCCGGCCGAAGCGGCGGACGACGAGCCGCTCGGACGCGCCGACGCGGCGGAGCCCGGACACGGCGAGCACGGCGACCGCCAGCCCGAGGACGATCAGGAACGCGGTGGACGCGGCCAGCGGGCCCTCCCGCACGGCCAGCGCGGCACGGACGACCATCTGCCCACCTCCACCTGTTCTCACCCTCCACCATCGGCGAGGGGGCGGGCTGCCGCCATCGGGCCTGGTGCCCATAGTCGAGGGGGCGCGTCATGCAGGCGGATCGCGGGGTGTCCCGCATGGACAAGAGGCGGTGTCATGCGGTGACGTGGACCCATGAGCAGGACACCCGCCTCGGCACTCTACTGGCGCATCCTGGGCATCAACGGGCTGATCTTCGCGATCGGCACCGCCCTGCTGGCCGTGGCGCCGGTCACCATATCCTCGCCGATCCTGCTGCGCGAGCTGCCCGTCCTGGCGGTGGGGCTGGTCGTGATGATGGCGGCGAACGCGCTGCTGCTGCGCGCCAGCCTGTCGCCGCTGGAGCGGCTCACCGCGCTGATGGCGCGGCTCGACTCGCTGCGCTCCCGGGACCGGCTCTCGAACACCGGCAACGGCGATCTGTTCCATCTCGTCGACCAGTTCAACGCGATGCTCGACCGGCTGGAGGCGGACCGCAGCATCAGCACGGCCGTGGTGCTGGACGCGCAGGAGGCCGAGCGGCGCCGCATCGCGCAGGAGCTGCACGACGAGATCGGGCAGTCCCTCACCGTGGTGCTGCTCGAGCTGAAGTCGGTGGTGGACCGGGCGCCGGAGGAGGTGGCGGAGGAGCTGCGGGGCGTCCAGGAGGTCGTCCGGTCCAGCCTGGACGAGGTGCGCCGCGTCGCCCGGCGGCTGCGTCCCGGCGTCCTGGACGACCTGGGCCTCACCAGCGCGCTGACCGCGCTCGCCGGGGACTTCTCCGAGGCGGGCGACGGCCCGCGCGTGACCCGCCGCGTCCAGGCCGGGCTGGAGGGCCTCGGCCCGGACGCCGAGCTGGTGATCTACCGGATAGCGCAGGAGGGCCTGACCAACGTGTGGCGCCATTCGGGCGCCCGCAACGCGGAGCTGTCGCTCACGCAGGACAAGGACGGAAGCGTCGTGCTGCGGGTCGTCGACGACGGGTCCGGCCCGCCGACAGAGTCGGAGGTCGGCTCCGGCATCCACGGCATGCGGGAACGCGCGATGCTCATCGGCGCGCGGCTGACGATCGGACCGGCCGATGGCGGCGGGACGGAGGTGCGGCTGGAGGTTCCGCCGGAGGGCACGAGGGCCGCCCCGGAGGGCACGAGGCCCGCCCCGGCCGGCTAGGGCTCGACGAGCCCGACCCTGATCGCGTACTTCGTCAGCTCAAGCCGGTCGCGCATGCCGAGCTTGCCGAGGATGTTCGCGCGGTGCCGGTCGACGGTCTTCACGCTGATCGTGAGCGTCTCCGCGATCTGCTTGGAGGAGTAGCCCTCCGCGATCAGCTTGATGACCTCCTCCTCGCGCGGGGTGAGGATGCCGTCCGGGCCGTCGCCGTTGCGGTCCCGGCCGAGGTACTCGCGGATCAGGGCCGTCACCGCCCCCGGGTACAGGAACGGCTCGCCGCGCATCGCGGCGCGGACGGCGTGCAGCAGGTCGCGGTCGGCGACGGACTTCAGCACGTAGCCGGACGCGCCCGCCTTCAGCGCCTCGAACAGGTACTGCTCGTTGTCGTACATCGAAAGGATCAGCATCCGGACGGTGGGGAACCGCCGGGAGATCTCCCGCGCCGCCTGCAGCCCGGTCATCCGCGGCATCGCGATGTCGAGGATGGCGAGGTCGACGCCTCCGGCGGCGAGCGCGGCGAGCGCCTCCGCCCCGTCGGACGCCTCCGCGACCACCGTCATGTCGGGTTCGGCGTCCAGGATCAAGCGCAGCCCGCGGCGCACCAGTGCGTGATCGTCGGCCAGCAGTATCCGGGTGGCGGACTCGCGAGTGTGCACCCGATCACCTCCGGTCTCCCCTCCATCCTAGGCTGGGGCACCGGAAACGGGACTCCTTCAACTGCGAATACATGATCCACGACGCCCATATGGGGGATGCCCCCTATATAGGCGTGAGCCCCCGACGCGAAGACTGGACAGTGTACGCGAAAGGGGCGGAGCATGGCACAGCGAATGACCGGCGGGCATCGCCACCCGCCGAAAGCGCCGCGGAGGCCGTCTTGCGACTCGGCCGCCCCCGGCGTCAGAAGGAGGAACCTATCAACTCGAAGGGCGAGGCTTTCCGGAAGCCGAAAGGACGACATGCAAGCGCGGGACATCGCCATAAAGGTGCCGACCGTGACGCGCGACGATTCGATCGCGCACGCGATTCAGGTCATGGCACTCGGCCGGCTGCCCGGCCTGATCGTCGTGGACGAGGACGACCGTCCGCGGCTCGTGCTGCCCGGCACCCAGGTGCTGCGCCTGGCGGTGCCCGTCGCCTACCAGGAGGACGCGGCGCTCACCCGGGCCGTGGACGAAGCGCACGCGGACATCTTCTGGCACGAGATCCGCGACATGAAAGTGGGCGAATGCCTCGGCACGCACACTCCCCGCCCGGTCATCGTGAAACCGTCCGCGACACTGCTGGAGATCGCCACCCTGATGGCCCGCCAGCGCAGCCCCCTCGTCGCCGTGGTGGACGACGACGGCCTGCTCACCGGGGCGGTCATCCTCGACCGGCTGCTGTCGGCGCTGGCGCTGACCAGGCCCGAGGACTGACCCTCCCGCCGCCCCGCAGGCCCGGCACGGCAGGGGTCCTGCGATGACGGCGGTGGCGGCGCTCGCCATCTTCGTCGTCGCGTTCTTCTTCATCGCCACGGAGAAGGTCGACAAGGTCAAGGTCGTCCTGATCGCCGCGGGCCTGATGACGGTGCTCGGCCTCGCGCCGGGCGCCGACGTCTTCTTCTCCGAGCACGACGGGATCGACTGGAACGTCATCTTCCTGCTGCTCGGCATGATGATCATCGTTGGGATCATCAAGGGCACCGGGCTGTTCGACTTCCTGGCGATCTGGGCGGCCAAACGCTCGAAGGGCAGGCCGTACCGGCTGCTGGTGATGCTCATGGTGATCACCGCGGTCGCGTCCCCGTTCCTGGACAACGTCACCACGATCATGCTGGTGGCGCCGGTGACGGTGGTGGTCTGCAACCGGCTGCGGATCCCGGCGCACCCCTACCTGATCGCCGAGGTGCTGGCGTCCAACATCGGCGGCGCCTCGACGCTCATCGGGGACCCGCCGAACATCATCATCGCCAGCCGGGCGGGGCTGACGTTCAACGACTTCCTCGTCCACATGGCGCCGATCGTGGTGGCCATCTTCATCGCGTTCGTGCTGCTGGCGTGGGTGCTGTTCCGCAAGTCGTTCCATTACAACGAGCAGTACGTCGCCGAGGTGATGTCGCTGGACGAGCGCAAGGCGATCACCGACGCGAACCTGCTGGTGCGCTGCCTGATCGTGCTCGGCCTCGTCATCATCGGGTTCACGCTGCACTCGGTGGTGCACGTGGAACCGTCGATCGTCGCCCTCGTCGGCGCGGGCGTGATGCTGCTGGTGTCGCGGGTCGAGGTGTCGGACGTCCTGGCGGAAGTCGAATGGTCCGTGCTGGTCTTCTTCATGGGCCTGTTCGTGATGGTCGCCGGCCTCGGCCACACGGGCGTCATCGAGTCGATCGGGACGTGGGCGGCGGACGCCATCGGCGACAACTACTTCGTCGCCGCGACCAGCCTGCTGTTCGGGTCCGCGGTGCTCGGGGCGTTCTTCGACAACATCCCCTACGCGGCGACGATGGCCCCGATCGTGGAGGGGATGGCGGCGGGCGCCCCCGACCCGGACACCGCGCAGGCGCTGTGGTGGTCGTTCGCGCTGGGCGCCGACTTCGGCGGCAACGGCACGGCCGTCGCGGCCAGCGCCAACGTCGTCGCGATCGGCATCGCCGCCAGGACCGGCAACCCGATCAGTTTCTGGCAGTTCACCCGCTACGGCATCGTCGTCACGCTGCTGAGCACGCTGATGGCGTGGGTGTACGTGGCGCTGCGCTACTTCTAGCGGACGCTGCTTCCAGCGGACGCCTCCTCCGGGGGGCACTGCCTCCGGGGGCACTGCCTCCGGGGGGGACTGCCTCCAGCGCGGCTGCGGCCGGGCGCGCCTCTAGTAGGCGTGCTCGGCCATCAGCCGCCGGGACGCCTCGGTGATGCTGCCCGACAGCGACGGGTAGACGGCGAACGTCTGCGCCACCTGGTCGACGGTCAGGTGCTGCTGCACGGCGATCGACACGCCCAGGATCAGCTCGCTCGCCCGCGGCGCCACGATGACGCCGCCGAGCACGATCCCCGTGGACGGGCGGCAGAACAGCTTCACGAAACCGTCCTCGAAGCCCTGCATCTTGGCGCGCGCGTTGGTGAACAGCGGCAGCATGACCGTCCGGGCGTTGACATCGCCCGAGTCGACCATCTGCTGCGTCACGCCGACCGCCGCGACCTCGGGGTCGGTGAAGATGTTGGACGCGACCCAGCCCAGCTTGAGCGGCTGCACCGCCTCACCCAGCGCGTGCCACATCGCGATGCGCCCCTGCATGCCCGCGACGGACGCCAGCATCAGCACGCCCGTGCAGTCGCCGGACGCGTAGATGTGCGGGACGGACGTCCGCGACACCTTGTCGACCACCACGAAGCCGCGCTCGTCGCACCGCACGCCGACCTCCTCCAGGCCGATCCCGGTGGTGTTGGGGACCATCCCGACCGTCATCAGGCAGTGCGAGCCTTCGAGTTTCGTCCCGTCCACCAGGGTGACGATCACACCGTCGCCGGAGCGCTCCACGCTCGCCGCCCGGGACCGCGACATGACCTTCATCCCGCGCCGCAGGAACACCTCCTGCAGGACGGCGGCGGCGTCGGCGTCCTCGGTCGGGAGTATCCGGTCGCGCGACGACACCAGCGTGACCTTGGACCCGAGCGACAGGTACGCGCCCGCCAGCTCGGCGCCCGTCACACCGGACCCCACCACGATCAGGTCCTCCGGCAGCTCGGGCAGGTCGTAGAGCTGGCGCCAGTTCAGGATGCGCTCGCCGTCCGGCTCCGCGCCCGGCAGCACGCGCGGCGTGGCGCCCGTCGCGATGAGCACGATGTCGGCCCGGATGTGCCGGTCGCCGACCGCGACGACGTGCGGCTCCACCAGCCGCGCCTCGCCCCGGACGATCTTGACCTCCTCGTAGGCGAGCCGTTCGGCGACGTCGAACGACTGGGCCCGCGCGAGGTCCTTCACGCGTTTGTTGACCTCGGCCATGTCGGCCTCCAGGGCGCCGACGATGCCGTCCGGGCCGCCGTTGAAGCGCAGCCCGAGGCGGCTCGACTCCGACATGACCGCCATCCGGGTCGAGGTGGCGATGAGCGTCTTGGAGGGCACGCAGTCGGTGAGCACGCAGGCGCCGCCGGGACCGTCCCGTTCGATGACGGTCACGTCCGCGCCGAGCTGGGCCGCGACGAGCGCGGCCTCGTAACCGCCCGGGCCTCCTCCGATGATCACGATGCGGGTCACATCTTCCATTCTTTCCTACTCCGGACAGTGAAAAGTCCGGCCCCGCGCCCCGACCCACGGAACCCCCACACCCCCGAAACAAGCGTGGCGTATCACTGTGGGGGACAACCCCCACACCCCCGAAACAGCCTTGGCGTAGCCTTGGCCAACGTGGCACTGTACGCGGCGTACGCCTCCAACATGGATCCCGAGCAGATGGCGAGCCGGGCTCCGCATTCCCCGATGCGCGGCACCGGCTGGCTGGCCGGCTGGCGGCTGACCTTCGGCGGGCAGGACAAGGGCTGGGAGGGGGCCCTCGCGACCGTCGTCGAGGACGACTCCGAGCAGGTGTTCGTCGTCATCTACGACGTGCCCGCCTGGGACGAGAAGGAACTCGACGCCTGGGAGGGGGCCGCGCTCGGCGTCTACCGCAAGATCCGGGTCCGGGTGCAGACGCTGGACGGGGACGTCCTCTGCTGGATGTACGTCCTGGACGACTACGAGGGCGGGCTGCCGTCCGCGCGCTACCTCGGCATCCTCGCGGACGCGGCGGAGAAGGCCGGCGCACCCGACGACTACGTCAAGGACCTGCGCACACGTCCCTGCACGTCGCTCGGCGACTGATCGAAACGGCCGCGACCCGGCGGTAGTGTCGGGCTTGTGAGCAACGACGCTTTTGCACTGGCGCGGGCGGCCGCGGACGCGCTGCGCGACCGGACGTCCATCGACTCCTTCGACGTCGCCCTCGTGATGGGCTCCGGCTGGGTCCCGGCGGCCGACCGGCTGGGCGGACCCGTCGCCGAGCTGGCGGTCACCGAGCTGCCCGGCTTCGCCCCGCCCGCCGTGGAGGGGCACGCCGGGAAGATCCGGGTCGTCGAGGCCGGCGGGCGCCGCGCGCTGGTGTTCCTCGGCCGGACGCACCTGTACGAGGGGCGCGGCGTCGACGCCGTGGTGCACCCCGTCCGGACCGCGCTGGCCGCCGGGGTGACGACGATGGTGCTGACGAACGCGGCGGGCGGGCTGCGCCCCGAGCACCAGAGCGTCGGCGACCCGGTGCTGATCTCCGACCACCTGAACCTGTCCGGCGCGAACCCGCTCACCGGCCCGACCTTCCTCGACCTGACCGAGGTGTACTCGAAACGGCTGCGCGCCCTCGCCAGGGAGGTCGACCCGGCGCTGTCGGAGGGCGTGTACGCGGCGTTCCGCGGCCCGACCTACGAGACGCCCGCCGAGATCCGGATGCTGCGCACGCTGGGCGCCGACATGGTCGGCATGTCGACCGTCCTGGAGGCGATCGAGGCGCGGCGCGGCGGCGCGGACGTCCTCGGCGTCTCCCTCGTCACCAACATCGCGGCGGGGCTCTCGGACGAGCCGCTCGACCACGAGGAGGTCCTCGCGGCGGGCCGCGCGTCCGCCGGGCGGATGGGCGCCCTCCTCGCGACCGTCCTGCCGAAGCTGTGACGCGGCTGGACCGGCGCGGACGGGGAACGTGCAGGCCGTGAGGCCTACCGGAGATGAGGCTGGTCGAGGAATGAGCGATCTGCGTGCACGGGCCGAGGAGTGGCTGGCTCAGGACCCGGACCCGGAGACCCGGGACGAGCTCCGGGCGATCATGGACGACGACCGGGCGCTCGCCGAGCGGTTCGGCTCCCGCCTGGAGTTCGGGACGGCCGGCCTGCGCGGCGAGCTCGGCGCGGGCCCGAACCGGATGAACCGGGTGACGGTCATGCGCGCCGCCGCCGGCCTCGCCGCCTGCCTGCCGCCCGGCGGCCGCGTGATCATCGGCTTCGACGCCCGGCACGGGTCCCGGCGGTTCGCCGACGACACCGCGGCCGTGCTCAGCGGGGCGGGGCTGCGCCCCGAGGTGTTCGCCGACCCCGTCCCGACGCCCGTCCTGGCCCATTTCACCCGGTCGTTCGACGACATCGCCGCCGGCGTCATGGTGACGGCCAGCCACAACCCGCCGCGCGACAACGGCTACAAGGTGTACTGGTCGGACGGGGCGCAGATCGTCCCGCCCCGGGACGCCGAGATCTCCGCCGCCATCGACGCGGTCGGCCGCGTGGACGAGCTGCCGCTCGGCTCCGGCTGGCCCGTGCACGACACGGCCGACCTGTACCTGGACGCGGTGTCGTCCCTCCGCCTCGGCGGCGACCGCGACATCTCGGTCGTCTACACCCCGATGCACGGCGTCGGCCGCGACGTGCTCCTCGCGGCGTTCGACCGGGCCGGGTTCCCCGCCCCGATCGTCGTCCCGGAGCAGGCGGACCCCGACCCCGACTTCCCGACCGTCGCCTTCCCGAACCCGGAGGAGCCGGGCGCGCTCGACCTGGCGCTCGCCCTCGCCGAGGCCCGCGGCGCCGACCTGGTGATCGCGAACGACCCGGACGCGGACCGCTGCGCCGTCGCCGTCCCGTCCGCGGACGGCTGGCGGGCGCTGACCGGGGACGAGGTCGGCGGTCTGCTCGCCGAGCACGTCCTGCGCCACACCACCGGCGGCGACCGCCTGGTCGTCACCACGATCGTGTCGTCGTCGCTGCTGCGCTCGATCGCCGCCGCGCACCGCGTCCGGTTCGCCGAGTCGCTCACCGGCTTCAAGTGGATCATGAAGGCGGGCGGTCCGTCCGACCGCCTCGTGTTCGGCTACGAGGAGGCCCTCGGCTACAGCGTCGGCGACGACCGGGGCGTCCTCGTCAACGACAAGGACGGCATCGGCGCTGCGCTCGCCGTCGCCGCCCTCGCCGCCGACGCGAAACGCGACGGGCGCACCCTGCTCGACCTCCTGGACGCCCAGGCCCGCAAATACGGCCTGCACGCGACGTCCCAGCTGTCGATCAGGGTGCACGACCTCTCCCTGATCACCGCCGCCATGACCCGGCTGCGCGCCGACCCCCCGCGGGAGCTGGCGGGCCGCCGCGTCGAGTCATTCGACGACCTCGCCCACCCCGAGGACGGCCTTCCGCCCACCGACGGCCTCCGCTTCCGCCTGGCGGACGGCGCCCGCGTCGTGATCCGCCCTTCCGGCACGGAACCGAAGCTCAAGTGCTACCTGGAGGTCGTCCTCCCCGTAGCGGGCGACGTCGCCGCCGTCCGCGCACGCGCAGCCGCCGATCTGGCCGCTCTCCGCGAAGCCCTCTCCGCCGCCCTCGGCTGACGCCGAGCGGATCAGTTGACGAGGGCGGTGATCAGGCAGGCGATCAGGGCGGCGAAGGGGACGCCCAGCGAGGCGATCGCCGGGAGGGACCAGGCGACCTCGCCCCTGGCGGTCTCTTCCGCCTCGGCCGCCGCCGCCTTTCCGGGGGCGCCGGACTTCGTCTTCGGGCGGTGCCGGTCGCGCATCTCGTTGAGCTGCTGTGCCGCGAAGCCGGTCGGCGTCCGGCCGCGCAGGTCGATATCGGGCCCCTGCTCCTTGCGGGCCTGCTTCTGCGCGCGCGCCTCCGCCTTGAGCTGCGCGCGCGGCGACGTCTGGTGCACCCAGGCGCGGGTCTCCAGGTCCGTCCCGTCCTGGCCGGTGAAGCGCACCATCACCGCGTTCTTGCCTTCGATCCCGCGGATCGCGCCCCAGGGCGCGCGGGCGTCCCGCAGCGGGTTGCGGACGGTCAGCCCCTCGTCGTCCGCGACGATCGCCGGGCGCAGCCCGACCGTGTAGGCGACGCCGCAGCCGAGCAGCAGCAGGAAGGCGATCGAGACCGTCGTCAGCGAGTAGTCGGGGTCACCGGTGATGCCGACGAACAGGTCGACGAAGTTGAGCACGGCGAACACGAGCCACGCGTAAGCGGCGACGCGCCCGCCGATGGAGCGAATGGTCATGGCCCGATCATGCCAGCGGCCTGGCGCCGCTCCACTTGATCTGCGCGAACCCGGGCTTGATCACCCCGTTGATCAGTTCGAGCCGCTCGTTGAACGGCACGAACGCCGACTTCATCGCGTTCACCGTGAACCACTGCAGGTCGTCCCACCCGTAGCCGAACGCCTCGACCAGCTTCGCGAACTCCTGCGACACCGACGTCCCGCTCATCAGCCGGTTGTCGGTGTTGACGGTGACGCGGAAGCTGAGCCGGCGCAGCAGCCCGATGGGGTGCTCGGCGATCGACTTCGCCGCGCCCGTCTGGATGTTGGACGTCGGGCACATCTCCAGCGGGATCCGCTTGTCCCGCACGTAGTTGGCGAGCCGGCCGAGCCGCGGCTCGTCGCCGTCCAGCTGGATGTCGTCGATGATCCGGACGCCGTGCCCGAGCCGGTCCGCGCCGCACCACTGGATCGCCTGCCAGATCGACGGCAGCCCGAACCCCTCGCCGGCGTGGATGGTGAAGTGCGCGTTCTCCCGCTGCAGGTACTCGAACGCGTCCAGGTGCCGGGTCGGCGGGTACCCGGCCTCGGCGCCCGCGATGTCGAACCCGACGACGCCGAGGTCCCGGTACCGGACGGCCAGTTCCGCGATCTCCATGCTGCGCGCCTGGTGCCGCATCGCCGTGACGAGCGTCCCGACCCGGATGCCGAAGTCCTTGCGGGCGCGCGCGAACCCGTCCAGGACGGCCTCGACGACCTGCTCCAGCGTGAGCCCCATGCCGAGGTGCTGCTCGGGCGCGTACCGGACCTCCGCGTAGACGACCCCGTCGTTCGCGAGGTCCTCCGCGCACTCGTAGGCGACCCGGGTGAGCGCCTCGACGGTCTGCATGACGCCGACGGTGTGCGAGAACGTCTCCAGGTACCGCTCCAGCGACCCGGAGTTCGCCGCCTCCTCGAACCACGCGCCCAGGCTCTCCGCGTCGGTGGCGGGCAGATCCGTGTACCCGGTCTCCCGCGCCAGCTCGATGATGGTCGCGGGGCGCAGTCCGCCGTCCAGGTGGTCGTGCAGCAGCACCTTCGGCGCCCGGCGGATGTCCTCAAGAGTCGGCCGCTCGTTCATCCCTCGAACCTACCCGGACCCACCCGCCCCCACGTCGTCAACTTCCGCCAACCGGCGCCGTCCGGCTCGGGCGAGCGCAAGAACACCCGCGTCGTCGCGACATAGGCGATGAGAACGCCGCCCGGCCCCTTCCATCGCCCCCACTACATGACCGACGGGCGCGGCAGACGCGGGTTCACAGCAGAACCGCTCAGACTGCGGCCGGGGGGCGCTTCTCCGCATCCCCCGGCCGCAATCGGTCGCTGAACGTACCGGGTCAGCCGGCCTTGGCGTAGTCGCCGATGCCGCCCGCGAAGTCGAGCGCGACGCACGGTTCGTCACCGACGACCCATGCGTCATGGCCCGGCTCGACGACGAAGACGTCCCCGGGGCCGACCTCGCCCTCGGAGCCGTCCTTCATCCGGATCCGCAGGCGTCCCTGGAGGATGTAGCCGTTGTGGTGGACTTCGCACAGCTCGGTGCCCGCGATGTCCTTGAGGCTCTCCGTCCAGCGCCAGCCGGGCTCGAACGTCGCCTTCCCGAAGATGAGGCCGGTGAGGTTGACCACCTCCAGGTGCCCCCTGGGGAAGTCGCGCCGGTCGTCCGGCTTCTCGATGCTCTTGATCTCGGTCATGATGGTTCCCCCCTTAACACCATCACCTTTCACGCTCGCACCGCCTCTGAACTGCGTCAAGACGGTTGCGCCCTCAGCCCTTGCGGCCACGCCGGCGCAGTAGCGCGCCTCATGCGGATCGGCGGGGCGCCGACGCGTTCCGGGTCACCGGACGGACGTGAGGGCCGCGTAGACGATGACGTTGTCGCGGTAGCTGCGCGCCGCGCGGTCGAACGCGCCGCCGCAGGTGACGAGCCGCAGGCCGGCGTGGTCGAGCGGGCCGTAGACGCGGCGTGTCGGGAACCGGTCCTTGGCGACCCGTTCCACGGACTCGACGGTGAACACGGCCACGCGGCCGTCCGCGCGGGACACCTCGACGCGGTTCCCCGGCCGCAGGCGGCCGAGGTCGTAGAAGACCGCCGCTCCCCTCGCCGAATCGACGTGCCCCAGGAGCACGGCCGCGCCGCGCTCCCCGGGCGTCGGCCCCCGGTCGTACCAGCCGGCCTCGCTCGGACGGGACGGGACCTCCACCGAGCCGCCGGCGTCGAGGCCCAGCCCGATCAGAGGCGCGCGGACCCCGATCGACGGGACGTCGACGCGGACGGGCACCGAGCGGGGCAGCGCCGCATGGTGAGCGACAGGCCGGGTGGCCGCCGCCCACGCGGGCGGCTGCGGCGGCCCGCCGGAACCGCTCAGCCCGAAAACCACAAAGGTCAGGCCGGCCGCCAGCAGAACGACCGCGAGCACCCACAGGCCGGCCTTTCGCACCATTGCCGTTCATCCATTTCGTGAAAAGGGATCGGCGGCCGCTTCGGCGGCCGCCGATTCCCGCGATCAGGCGTCGCCGCCGCTCCGCCGGCGGGCGGCCATGGCGCCGGCGCCGACCGCGCCCAGCATCAGGACCCCGCCGCCGGCCAGCAGCACGAGGTTCGCGCCGTCGGAGCCCCCGCCGAAACCGGTCTTGGCGCCGCCGCTCGGCGTGGGCTGCGCGCTGCCCAGCGGCGTCGGGTGCGACGTGCCGGTCGGCGTGGGCTGGTGCGTCGTGCCCCCGAGCACCTTGAGGTACCCGACCGACCGGTGGGTCCCGCACCGCACCTGCACCGTGTAGTCGCCGGGGGACGCGTCCGGCTTGACCGTCGCCAGCCCGGCCCGCCCGTCGACCTCTTCGGCGCCGTTCAGCGGGACGGCCCCGCCCACGAAGGCCAGCGAGCCGGCCTCGCCGTCCACCTGGCACTTCTTGCCGACGACGGTGACCTTGTCGCCGGGCCGCGCCTGGCTCGGCTGCACGACCACGTCGCCGCCCTCGGCCATCGCGGGCGCGGCCAGGCCGAGCGTCATCCCGCCGAAGACGAGGCCGAGCACGGCCGCCTTTCCAAGTCGCATCTCTCCCCCATGACGACACGGCGGCTTACTTCCTTCTTCGGCCTGTCACCGTGCCTCTTATGTCCTCATTCGATGCCCCGCCCCCGCCATTGGTTCGCGCGTTTTCTCGGGACCTCAAGATCAGAATTACTCGTCCGGAAGTTCATGTGATAGCCGTCACATCAGCCCTCGGCAGCCCCCCGGAGCACCGCGGCGACGATCGCCACCGGCGGCCCGCGCCGCCTGGTCCGCGCGCGGTCGGCCGCGCGGCATCACCCCGGCCCGGGCCAGCCCAGAGTGTCCTATCGGCAGGCCGGCAGCCGATCGCCGCACCGCCGACGCCGCACAGGAAGATCGCGCATCGATCACGCCGTCGGCGTTCGGGTCGAGTGGGCCCGGCGGAAGTGCGCACTTGAGGCCGTCGAGCGGCCGGTTCGTCCTCTTGGTCTTGCCGAGGGCGTGCGGCGGGTGAGTGGCCGGGAGGCGGCGGGGGTCTTAATGATCTTTTATGCGGTTGAATGCAAGGGGCGTTCTGCTGACTGAGGGTGACGTGCGGCCGGGCGGCGGGGGCAGTCGGCGGAGGTGGCCACTAAAGGTCGTGCAATGGCGTGTTTCGGCGTTGGCTGGTAAGGCGGGCGAGGGGACGAACTCGTTCAATCGTAATATCCGCGTACATTTGCCCGAATTCGGGCGAAATGGGCATAGGGGATGGGGATACTGAAAGTGGGCTGATATCTCTGGAATCTCGGCGATCCGCGCTTGCCCGAACGAGTGCTGTGTCAGCCTAGATACGGACTGTACCCGTAACAGTATGCCTTGCTCAGTAATGTGACCCTGCCGTGCCGTCGACCGTGCTGAGGACGCCGATGTCTGTTTTCTCCGAACCCGACGCCGAACGCCAGGATTACGGGCGGCATGGCAGGCCGCCCGGCCGGGGTGCGCGCCGGCAGAGCCCCATACGGTCCTTTCACCTGTGCATTTCCGTCCTTCCCGCGGTCGTCGCGATAGTCCTCTGCGGCGTCGCCCTGGCGGTGCTGTACAACCGCGACACCGCCACGCGCGGGACGCATCTGATGCTGGCCCTGCTCGCCGTGGGGCTCGTGGTCACCCTGGGCGCGGCCGTGTTCGCGGCGGACGCGGCGACCCGGCGGGTGGACCGGCAGCAGGCCGGCCTCCTCCGCGGGCAGGAGGACGTCCAGCGGCGGCTCGGCGAGCTGTGGTTCTCCATCGCGCGCGGCCGGCAGGGGCTGCGGGAGCTGGTGGAACGCGTCAGCGCCGGGGAGACCGCGCCGCGCAGCGAGGACGTCCCCGTCACCGACTCCAGCGACCCGTTCGTCCGGCTCGCGTACGAGCTGCGGCAGGCGCAGGGCGAGGCGTGGAACGCCGTGCTGGACGCCATGAGCCGGCAGCCCGCGAAGAGCGCCGACCAGCGGGTCGACGTCTTCGTGAACCTCGCGCGGCGCATGCAGTCGCTGGCCCACCGGGCGATCCAGGGGCTCGACGAGCTGGAGAACCAGGTCGAGGACCCCGACCTGCTGAAGGGGCTGTTCCGGGTCGACCACCTCAGCACCCGCATGCGCCGCCAGGCCGAGAGCCTCGCGGTGATCGGCGGCGCGGCGTCGCGGCGGCAGTGGAGCCGGCCGGTGACCGTGTACGAGGTGCTGCGCTCGGCCATCGCCGAGGTGGAGCACTACAACCGGGTCAAGGTGGTGCCGCCCGTCGAGGGGACGCTGGACGGCCGCGCGGTCGCCGACGTCATCCACCTGCTCGCCGAGCTCATCGAGAACGCCACCAGGTTCGCGCCGCCGCACACGCAGGTGCTGATCCGCGTGGACGCCGTCAGCGCGGGCCTGGCGATCGAGGTCGAGGACCGCGGTCTCGGCATCCCGCGCGAGAACCAGCGGCGGCTGAACGAGGTGCTCGCCGACGCCGACCCGGCGGCCACCGGCGAGCTCCTGCAGGAGGGGCGCATCGGGCTGCTCGTCGTCTCGGCGCTCGCGCGCCGGCACGGCGTCCGCGTCCAGCTCCAGGACAACCTCTTCGGCGGCACGCAGGCCGTCGTCATCGTGCCGAAGGACATGATGGGCGCCGAGGAGGACGAGCAGGAGCAGGCGCAGGAGCAGGCACAGGCCGAAAGGGTTCCGGTGGCGGCCGCCGCGACCGTCGGCGCGGCGGCCGCGGCGCCCCAGCCCTCGGCGGCGCGCTCCGAGCGCGAGCCCGTCCCCGCTCATGCGGCGCACCGGCAGCCCGCCGCGGGCGCCGAGCGGCCGGTGCTGCCCGTGCGGTCCGGGGAGCGTGAGCCCGCGGCCGGCCCGCCCGGACCGGCGGACGGCGGGGAGCGGCCGTCGCTGCCGCGCCGGCGCGTCCAGGCGAACCTGGCGCCCGAACTGGTCGATCCGCCCGCGCCGCAGCAGCAGGACGAGGACGAAATCGAACACAATCCCGGGCTCATGGCGGCATTCCAGCGGGGTGTCCGCGGCGCCGAGGAGGATGACGACATTGCGGATGGCGCCGATAGCGCGGGCTGACGAAATTTCACGAGCGATAAGGAGCGTCCATTGAGTGCTGTCTCCCCGAACCAGGCTCAGGATCTTGCATGGTTGCTGCGGGGGCTGGGCGAGGAGGTTCCGGTCATTCGCGGCAGCGTTCTGCTGTCCTCCGACGGCATGCTGAAAGCGGCGCACGGTTTCGACCGCGCCACCGCGGAGCAGTTCGCCGCGCTCGCCTCCGGCCTTTTCTCCATCGCCCGCAGCGCCGGAACGAAGTTCGACGGCAGCAACGAGGTCCGCCAGGTGGTGACGGAGCTGAAGTCCAGCCAGCTGTTCATTTCGTGGGCCGGCTACAACTCCGTCCTGGCGGTTCTGGCGAAGGGGGAGGCGGACCCGGCCGTCGTCGGGTTCGAGATGGCCCGGCTCATCAAGTCCGTCCGGCCGTTCCTCGGCACCGCGGCGCGGACGGCGCCCACCGCGAGCAACCCGAACCCGTCGCCATGACCGTCGGCGACGACGAACTGTGGCTCGACGACGACGCGGGGCCGCTGGTACGCCCGTACACGGTGACGTCCGGCCGCACCCGCCCCGCCGTCGACCTCGACCTGCTGTCCCTGGTGGTGGCGACCGGCCCGCCCCCCGCGTCGCTGGACCCGGAGCACGCCGCGGCGCTCGACCTGTGCCGCACCCCGACGTCGGTCGCCGAGGTCGCGGCGCACCTGCGGCTGCCCGTGGCGGTCGCCAAGGTCCTGCTCGCCGACCTCGTGCACTGGCGGGCACTGACCACGCGGGCGCCGCGCCCCACCGCCGACCTCACCGACCGAGACCTATTGGAGAAGCTGCTCGATGGTCTACAACGAGCCTGATGAGGTGTTCCCCACCCAGGTCAAGATCCTGATCGCGGGCGGCTTCGGCGTGGGCAAGACGACGTTCGTGGGCGCGGCGAGCGAGATCGAGCCGCTCAACACCGAGGAGCTCATCACCGCGGCCAGCGTCGGCATCGACAACCTGGGCGGGGTGGAGCAGAAGACCACGACGACCGTGGCGCTCGACTTCGGCCGCATCACGATCGAGCAGCACGGCATCGTCCTGTACCTGTTCGGCACGCCCGGGCAGCAGCGCTTCTGGTTCATGTGGGACGAGCTGTGCGCGGGGGCGCTCGGCGCCGTCGTGCTCGCCGACACCCGCCGCCTGGAGGCGTGCTTCGAGGCCGTCGACTTCTTCGAGAACCGGGGGACGCCGTTCATCGTCGCGGTGAACGAGTTCGACGGCGCGTTCCGCTACACGGCCGAGGAGGTGCGGGCCGCCCTGGAACTCGACCCGCGCGTGCCGATCGTGCTGTGCGACGCGCGGGACCGCGGCTCCGCCACCTCGGTGCTGCGGGCCCTGATCCGCCATCTCCTCGCCGCAGTGCCCGCCCCATCCGCCTGACCAGCCCGACCGCCCCGCCGCAGAGGGAGATCCCGTGACCCACGAACCGCTGTACGAGCCCGCCGGCCACCTCCTCACCCCCATCGACCACGAAGTCCCGCAGCGCGTCGCGCGCCTCCGCGAACTCGGCCTCGGGCAGGCGCCCGACCCCGAGTTCGACGCGTTCGCCCGGGACCTCGCCGAGGCCGCGCGGCGCCTCGTCGGCACCGGCGTCCCGCCGTTCGCGATGGTCAACTTCGTCACCGACCAGCAGTTCCTCGCCGGCCTGTACGCCCCGGAGGCCCCGGGCGCCGGTCCGGGCGGCGCCGTGCAGCTGGGCCGGGAGGTGCCGCTCGACCACGGGTACTGCCCGCACGTCGTCGTCCGGCGCAAGGCGCTCGTCCTGGACGACGTGTGCGACTACCCGCGCTTCGCCGGCAACCCGGTCGTCGACAAGCTCGGCATCCGGACGTACGTCGGCGCACCGCTCATCGACCGCACCGGCACGGCCCTCGGCACGATCTGCATCATCGACCAGGAGCCGCGCCCGTGGGGCCACCCAGGGCTGAACCTCATCAAGGAGCGGGCCGCGGAACTCGTGCAGCTGATCCGGCGGCGCGAGGAGGTGCTGGGCTGACCGCCCCGGTCACGCCTCGGCGGGGACGGGCACGGACCGCGAGAACCGCACCCCGGCCGGGGCCGGGACGGCGCCGTCCTCGATGCCGAGCACACCGGACGACAGCAGCCCGAACTCCGTGGCGACACCGGCGATGTCGGCCTTGAGGAACTCGATCGCCGCCCGCGCCTGCGCCGGGTCGGCGCCGGGCCTGCCGGCCCACCGCATGACCTGGCCGATGGCGAACGCGTAGGCGATGGCGCGGCCCGCGAGGACGAGGTGCTCCTGCCGGAGGTCCCGGTCGAGGAAGCCGAGGTCGAGCCCCTGCGAGGTGATAGCGGACGCGGTGAGCGGCCACTCCGCCAGGAACTTGCTGAGCGGCAGGCCGTCCGTCCTGGCGAGGCAGTACTCGGTGAGCTGCTGGCTGAGCAGGTCGTTGGTGCCGTCGAAGATGGTGTAGACGCGGGCGTCCAGGAACGCCTGCGCGGAGATGTTGGTGGGCGACCCGCACCGGTACCCCTCGCCGCCGGCGAGCTGCTGGTAGTGGTGCGCGGCGCTGAGCATCCGCTCGGTGGCGACCGTCTTGATCGCCTGGACGGCGGGGAACGCGCCGATCATCTCGGACTTCATGTCCAGCTCGGTCTGCAGGTAGTCGTTGAGCGCCGCGCAGATCGTGGCCGAGGTGTCGATCGCCGCGAGCCGGTAGCGGACGAACCGGATCGCCGACTGCGGGCCGGGACCGATCCGGCGCCGCTCGGCGTAGGCGTGCGCCTCGCGGCTGAGCCGGCGCAGGAACCCGGCGCCCATCGCCGCCATCATCGCGCGCGACGCCATGAGCATCTCGACCATGGGGCGCAGGTTCCGCCCGTCCGCCTGGATCCGGCGGTGCCGGGGGACGACCGCGTCGATCTCGTTCAGCCCGTAGTCGATCACCTTGAGGCCCAGCGGCTCGTACGGCTGCAGCGTGCGGAACCCCTCGCTGCGCTTGACGATGAAGTAGCCGTACTCGCGGCCGCGGTCGTCGTTCTTCGCGCTGACCAGCCACCAGTGCGCGCTGGAGCTGAACGCCTGCCAGTGCTTGCGGCCGCGGATGCGGTAGCCGTCCCCGGCCTCCTCGAACGTGGTGGTCATGCCGGACATCGCCGAGCCGCAGCCGGGCTCGGTCGAGGCGAACCCGGCGACCATGGGGTCGCCGCTCGCGTACTGCGGCAGGACCTCCCGCTTCGCCTCCTCGCTCGCCCACAGCGCGATGGGCCGCAGCGCCACCCCCGTGACGACGGTCACGTACATGCCGAGCGGAAGGTTCCACTCCGAGATCGCCTCCACGACCCGGCACATCTCGACGTGGCTGTCGCGGCCCCCGTACGCCCTCGGCAGCGTCGGAAGCAGCACGCCGGCCCTGGTGAGCAGGGTCCAGTCGTCCGCCGGGAGGTTCTGCTGCGGGTAGCTCGCGGTGTCGAATCGGGGGGCGACGGCCTGGATGCCGGCGATGAAATCGTTCGTGGACAGGGCCTGAAGGGCGTTCGTCATGGTTTCCGCTCTCACGGGTGGGCATTTCGTGCAGGGGAAGTCGTGAGATCTCGCTGATCAGAAAGACACACTGCTGCCCGATCGGCCTCCGGGCCGACCGCGCGAACCTCCTCGCCGAATCGGTTGCGTGAAACTCTCACGCCATACTGAAACGAACGATCACCAGACGCAAGGCGCTCCCGCCTGACCGTAATCAGCCACAGGCGAGTGGGGGCTGCAAACCGTGTTCCGTCCGCGCCCGCGAGTGCCGACGTGATCGACTTGGGATTGCTGAGTTTAATGTGCAACTAGCCGCCGGTGTGACGCGAGCGGCTCGTTTCCAGCGCCCATCCGGGCGGCCTCCCCGCTTGCGCCGGACGTTCCCGTGCCACCCGTCCCAGCGGCCCCAGGCGCGCCGCGAACACGAAGTCGGCGCAGCTCAGGACCGATTTCGTCGCGGGAACCGCACTGCGGCCGAGGATCCGGCGGAACCGGTTGACAGACTCCTCACCGGGTGCGAAAAATTCGTGTCCGACGTTCTGCGATCACGAATGATTCGATCTAGAAGAGGCTCTGCCGCCGAGCCGGATACGAGGCTCCCCCATCCGATACAAATCCCTAGCGGATCAGTTATTGCGGACATCTTCCCGAGATTGATGCATGCCCAGTAACGGTTTTCGGCGGCCCGGTAATGGTATCGGTCAGCACGCGTGACGGCCGGCGACGACCGCGCTCACCCCCGGACGATCACGACGAAAAACCGTCCGCTACCAATGGAATCGTCCATTTTTCGGCATTCCAGCGCCGTTTCTGCCGCCTGCATCTGCTCAGCGTCGTCGATGCCCTCAAGGCCGTCTGACGCTCGCACGTCGCCGCCGGGGCCGTCAGCGCCGTCCGGGCCTACGAGGTCTGCGGATTGGTGTAGACGCGGCGGGGCGCGATGAGCACGGCGGCCCGCCGTTCCTGCGCCATGACCCGGTCGTAGGCGTCCCAGTCGTCGTGCGTGCCGCCCGCGGCCCGGAAGACGTCCTGGAGCAGCAGCCGCAGCGCTTCGCCGTCGACGTCGGGGTGCAGGTCGTCCGGGCCGATGATCTGCGCGTCGCCCTCGACCGCCGCCCACTGCCAGCCCGCCCGGACGACGATCGTCGCCCGGGGGTCGGCGCGCAGGTTGTCCAGCTTGCGCGACCCGCCCCTGGCGACGAGCCCGACGACCCGCCCGCCCCCCAGCGGATGCTCCAGTACACCGGCGTTGACCACGGACGACTGGATGCTCCCATCGCTCCGCAGCGTGCTGACGACGCACAGGCCATGGTCGCGCGGTATCAACTCGGCGAACGCCGAAAGATCGGTCCCCATGCCCCCACTATCTCACGCGGCCTTGACGATAGGCAGGTAAATACCTGCATAATGGCCGGGTGAGCCACGGAGCGAACACGATGGACGCCGTCTTCAAGGCGCTGGCCGATCCGACCCGGCGCCTGCTGCTCGACCGCCTGCGCGAGCAGAACGGGCAGACGCTGCGCGAACTGTGCGAGCGGCTGGACATGGCGCGCCAGTCGGCGACGCAGCACCTCGACATCCTGGTGCGGGCCGGCCTGGTCACCGTCGTCCGGCGTGGGCGGGAGCGGCTCCACTACCTGAATCCGGCGCCGATCCACGAGATCGAGGAGCGCTGGATCTCCGTGTTCGACAAGCCGCGCCTGCAGGCGCTCAGTGCCATCAAGAATCGCGCAGAGGAGTACGCCATGACCGATACGTCCGTACCGAACTACGTCTATGTCACCTACATCCGCGCCGGCGCCGAGCAGGTGTGGCAGGCCCTGACGGACGCCGACCTCACCGCGCGCTACTGGGGGCACGCCAACGTCTCGGACTGGCGGCCGGGCTCGTCCTGGGAGCACCGCCGCACCGACGGGTCGGGCGCCGTCGACGTCGTCGGACGGGTGCTCGAAGCCGAGCCCCCGGTGCGGCTGGTCATCACCTTCGAGGACAGCCCCGACGCCCAGCGGGAACCGTCGGTCGTCACGTTCCTCGTCGAGCCGCACCAGGACATCGTGCGTCTCACCGTGACCCACGAGAACCTGCCCGACCGGGAGATGCTCGACGGGATTTCGAGCGGGTGGCCGGCCGTCATGGCGAACCTCAAGTCGCTGCTGGAGACCGGGGACGTCCTGCCGCAGGCGCCCTGGGAGATGTCCAGCGCGCACGCCTGACGCGCCGGCAGGAGGAAGCAGACATGATGGACACCGCACCGCTGCGGGCCGCGTACGGCGCGCTGCTGGACGCCGCCACCGCGGCCGAGCCCGGAACCGCGCCGCCGCCCGGCGAGTGGAGCGCCGACCAGATCCTGGCGCACGTCGTCCTGATCAACACCGCCACGATCGCGGCCGTCTCGTCCGCCGCCACCGGAGCGGTCACGACCTACGACAACCGCCTGGCGCAGGACGCATGGACCATCGACCGCGTCGTCACGCTCACCGGCGGCGGCGCGGGACTCCGGAACCGCATCGGCCACCAGGCGGACGCCTTGTGCGCGCTCGCCATGTCATGCGGCGAGGCCGAACTCGACACGCCGGTGCCCGCCCTGCTGCTGTCCAAGGGCGAGGTCCTCGTCGACCAGCCGATGCGGGTGCGAGACCTCGTCACCGGCCTCGCGGAGTCTGAGATCCCCGGCCACACCCGGCAACTCCGTGCCCTGCACGACTAGGCGGGCGCTTCAACGGCGAAGGGCGCGGACGGCGCGGATCGCGGACGGGCTGAGCAGCGGCCGCCAGGCCGTGAACAGCTCGGCCAGCGAATCACCGTGCGCGGCGCGCAGTTCGGGGGAAGCGGCCATCACGTCGAGTTCGTTGGCGACGGTGAGTTCGGCGAAGTCGCGGCGATCCGCCGCCGGAGGACGAAGAGCGGTCCCGGTGAAGCGGTCGGTGAAAGGGCCGTCAGGCGAGACCAGATGCGGATAGGACCGGGAGCGGTCGCAGCTCGCATACAGGTAGACCAGGCGTTCGGCCTCCGCCCCGATGACCCGGCTCAACTCCTCCCGCCACGTGCGGGCGCCGAGTGCCGTAGCGAAGCCGTCGGTTCCATAGAAGGCATGGCACAGGCCGGCGAGACGGAGCTCTGGGCGCGCTCCCCAATCGCCGAGCACCGCGTGGACGCGCCGCAGATGAGCCAGCAACGTGCCGCCCGGATGCTCCACACGCTCCGCCCCTTTGGCGAGCAGCAGTCTCTCCGCCTCGGCATCGGCGCGCATCGCCTGTCCCCCTACTCGAAGGTCGGCACCCGCCCGCTCGCCCATCCGCCGTCCGACCGTATGTCCCGGGGCACCAGCGCACGGCGCAGGCTTCGCGGGCGGGTTGCCGCCGCTAGCGGAAACCGTCCGGTTCCGTAGGAGGTAGCTTGGATCGGCAGCAGACTCCAGTCAATTCTTGGATTTCCTTATGGATCTCCAAGCGATACCTTTGGTGAGTGACACTCGACGATCTGCGGGTCTTCCTGGCCGTGTGCGAGAGCCGCAACCTGAGCGCCGTGGCGCGCGACCTTTCCTGCAGCCAGCCCGCGGTCAGCCAGCACGTCAGGCGGCTCGAACGGGAGATCGGCCTCACGCTGATCGAACGCCGTCCCCGCGGAGTCTCCCCGACCGACGCGGGCCAGGTCCTGTACCAGGCGGCGCTGACCGGCATCGCCTCGCTCGACGCCGCGCTGCGCCACCTCCGGGAGCTCCGCGACGGCAACGGCGGCACCTTGAAGATCACCACCGGGGGCGTGACCGTGCGGCACTTCATGCCGGACGCCATCACCGCCTTCCGCGACCGGCACCCGGAAGCGACCCTGCACTTCCAGTCCGCCCAATCCACCCGCCGCTGCCTGGAGCTGCTGCGCGGCGGCCAGGTGGACCTGGCATGGATCACCCTCGACGGGCCGGTGGCCGACATCCAGCAGCGCCCGGTCACCGACCTGCCATGGGTGCTCGTGGTCAACGCCGCCGACCCGCTCGCCGACAGGAGCACCATCGAGCCGTCCGACCTGCGCGGCATCCGCTACATCGCGCATCCGGCCAATTCGGCTTCGCACCGGCGCCTTGAGGAGAACTTCGTCCGCCTCGGATGCACGCCCTCGGAGACCGCCGGGGTCGCCGACTGGGACACGGCCGTCCTCCTCGCCGAACTCGGCGTCGGCCACGCCGTCCTGCCGTCCCTGCCCAGGCTGGCGCTCGCGCCGTCCAGTACAGTGCGGACCGTCCCGATCCCGGCGCTCTCCCCCATCACGGTGGGCTGGGCCGCCCGCCAGTGGGACGCGCTGAGCCCCCTGGCCACCGAATTCGCCGACCTGGTCGCCGCCGACCAGACCCGTCCGCACAGCGGATCAGCCGTCTCGTCCGGGTGACGGAATCGCGGGTCAGCCGAGGACGAAGGGGAGTTCCGCCGACAGCTCTCCCAGCGCGGCCCTCTCGGATTCTGTCGGGGAGCGGCGCCCGGTGCCGATGAGCAGCGCGTCCTTGTCGGAGAGCGACGCCGGGAACGGCGCACCGGCGATCTTCTCCAGTCCCTCCCGCGCGGCGGCGAGGGTCTCGGGCGGCGGATCGGCGGCCGAGGGCAGGTGCGCGATCAGGTCGAGGTGGTGCAGCGTCCATTCCATGACGTACGCGGACAGGTAGTCGCCGGCGGTCAGGACCATGTCCTGGGTGCTGACCCGGAGGTCGCGGTCGGCGAGTTCCGCGGCGCGGCCGGCGGCGGAGCCGACGTCGTCGAAGTGGAACCTCAGCAGGCTCGGGTCGCCGTAGGCGGCGGCCAGCCGCGGGATCAGCGCGTCGAGCGGGTCGTCGCCGGTCGGTGGGTCGACGAGCTTCCAGTAGGTGACCGCATCCGCGGTCGGCTCGGCGTCGGCCGGCGTGACCAGGGTGATCAGGACGTCCTGGGCGTCGATGACCAGGTGGCACACCAGGTCGCGGACGAGCCAGCCGGCGCAGCCGGACGGGCGCTCCCACTCGTCGCCCGAGAGTCCGCCGACCGCCGCGCGCAACGCCGTCCAAGAGCGAGAGAACAGATCCACTTCGGCAAAGTTAGTGCCGCTCCGAACCCACGGCCAACCCTGCCCGGCGCCACCGGAAAAGGAGTTGGCCGGACGGCGAGCGGCTGTTACCGTGCCGGAGGCCGTGGCATCGCGCGAGGAGGTGAGACCCATGAACGCTGTATCGATGTGGGTGCTCCCCTCGTCGTCACGGTAGGCGGTTCGACGTAGGGGTCGCCGGGAGCGCCGCAGCAGGCAAGGCACTCCCGAAAGGCGAAACCCATGAACTCTGTGCGTTTTACCGCGGAGACATCGTCCAACGGTGTCACCGAACGCGAATTCGCCGTGGGTGATATCCCCGGCATGCTCTGGACGCCCGATTCCGGCGGCGACCGCGCGCCTCTCGTCCTGCTCGGACACGGCGGCGGCCGGGACAGCAAGGCCCCGCCGACGGCCGGCCGCGCACACCTCCTCGTCGAGCACTGCGGTTTCAACGTCGCGGCCATCGACGCGCCCGGCCACGGCGGCCGCCCGCGCACCACGACAGACGAGCGGGAGATCGCCGCGATGCAGCAGGCGATGGCCTCGGGTGAGCCGGTCGGCCCGATCGTCGTCCCCTACAACCTGCATCTGGCGGAGCGCGCCGTGCCGGAATGGCAGGCGGCCCTGGACGCCCTCCAGGAACTGCCCGAGATCGGCGACGAAGGCCCGGTCGGCTACTACGGGCTGAACATGGGCACCGCGATCGGCATGCCGCTGACGGCGGCCGACCCCAGAATCACTGCTGCGGTGTTCGGCCTCTTCTGGCACGACGAATACCTGGCCGAGGTAGCGAGTCGCATCACCGTTCCAGTCGAGTACGCGCTCCAATGGGACGACGAGCACATCCCGCGGCAATCCGGCCTCGCGTTGTTCGACGCCTTCGCCTCAAAGGAGAAGACACTGCACGCGAACACCGGCACGCACAAAGAGCTGCCCAGGTTCGAGGCCGACAGCGCCGTGCGCTTCTTCGCCAGGCACCTGAGCGGCACGACGTCACCAGCCTGACATGACCGGTATCGGCGTCCACCAGCGTGTGGACGCCGATACCGGCCCCCACCGCAAGCGACCGCCTCCCCGGTGGCGACGAGTGCCACGGGCCGCGTCACATCGGCGCCATTACCGAGAGACGGTCTCAGTAGTCCAGGTCGGACTCGCGCGCTTTCGCACGCTGCGCGAACGCCCGCCACTCGGCCGCGCCGAACACCAACTGAGGACCATCCGGATCTTTGGAATCCCGCACCGCAACTACAGGAGCAAGCCCGATCTCCCACCCGAACTGGTGCAGCCAATCGAGGTTGGAATCGTCGAAACGACACCGAGCCTGTCCGAATGGCTGTGGCACTGGGCAGAGGGCGGAATGATTCGTCCGCGATTAGCGCTTCCAACGCCGTAGAGCGGGTGTGATCGCGGCGGCCGAACCGACGTCGATTCTGATCATCGCGCGGGGAGGACGACTTTTCCGTTGTCAGGGCTCTCGTACGGCCTTGAGTTCGATATCGAGGTCGAACGGCAGTGCGGTGGTGAGCCGGTCATGGTGGACGCCGGTCGCGACATATCCGCCTGTAGCGTCGTCCAACTCGTATGTGTAGATCGCGAACGCCGGTGCGGTCTGGTCGGTCTCCACGCGCCAGTAATGCCGAATCCGGGCCTCCGCGTACAGGGCCGGCTGTATCCGCCGGTCCTCGCGCTTGGTGGACGGCGACACCACCTCGACGACCAGAGCCACCAGATCGGCAGGGATGGGACGTTCGTAGACGTCGTGCTCGGCGGAGTAAACGACAATGTCGGGAGCGATCTCTACCGGCTCGACCTCGTCGTCATCCAGGAGGACGTCCACGTCGGTGTCGACCTGCCAAGCATCGGGGGCGGCGTCCTCGATACGGGTCGCCAAACGCCGGGCAATGCGCTGATGGATCGGGCGGAGGCGGGGGTTCACGACGAGTTCTCCGTGGATGAGGCTCACACGTACCGGGAGGTCTTCGGGCAGCGCCTCATAGTCTGCCCGGGTCCAGATGTCACCGGACGGCAATGGAAGAGTCAGCGATTGCATGGCTCGTTGCGCCTCCGGACAGGGTTGGTACGCGTACCCGGCCAGACTACCTTCAGCGCATTTTCCCGGCCCCCGGCAAACGCCGACCTGCTGATCGGCCGACGTGGCCACCGCCTCCAGCGCGGCTTGCGCTGATTCGTCAGGCGATGCGGTCGATGATCAACGGGTGGAGGGACGGCGTCCCGCCGTCCTCGATCTCGTAGGCGCCGTCGAGGGCTTCGAGAGCGCGCGCGAAGCGGGCCTCGTCGTCGGTGTGGAGGGTCAGGAGGGGCTGGCCCTTCGTGACCGTTTCGCCCGGCTTGGCGTGGCAGATCACGCCCGCGCCGGACGAGACCGGGTCTTCCTTGCGGGCGCGGCCGGCGCCTAGGCGCCAGGCCGCGACGCCCACCCCGTAGGCGTCCAGCCTCGTCAGGACGCCGGAGGACGGGGCCGTGACCGTGTGGGTCTCGCGGGCGGACGGCAGCGGCGCGTCCGGGTCGCCGCCCTGGGCGGTGATCATGCGGCGCCAGACGTCCATCGCGGAGCCGTCCTTCAGGGCGTCGGCCGGGTCCTTGCCCGCGACGCCCGCGGCGGCGAGCATCTCGCGGGCCAGGGTCAACGTCAGCTCGACCACGTCGGACGGGCCGCCGCCCGCCAGGACCTCCACCGACTCGGCCACCTCGACCGCGTTGCCCACCGCGTTGCCCAGCGGGCGGTCCATCGCGGTCAGCAGCGCGATCGTGCGGAGGCCGTGGTCGGTGCCGATCGCGACCATCGTCTCGGCCAGCTCGCGGGCGTCCCCGGCCGTCTTCATGAAGGCGCCGGAGCCGACCTTCACGTCCAGCACCAGGGCACCCGTGCCCTCGGCGATCTTCTTCGACATGATCGAGGAGGCGATCAGCGGGATCGACTCGACCGTCCCCGTCACGTCGCGCAGCGCGTACAGCTTGCGGTCGGCCGGGGCCAGGCCGCTGCCCGCCGCGCAGATCACCGCGCCCGCGCGGCGCAGGACGTCCAGCATCTCCGCGTTCGACAGCGACGCCTTCCAGCCCGGGATCGACTCCAGCTTGTCCAGCGTCCCGCCCGTGTGCCCGAGGCCGCGGCCGGACAGCTGCGGGACGGCCGCGCCGCACGCCGCCACCAGCGGCGCCAGCGGCAGGGTGATCTTGTCGCCCACGCCGCCCGTCGAGTGCTTGTCGGTGGTCGGGCGGTCCAGGGACGACCAGTCCATCCGCTCGCCGGAGCGGATCATCGCCTCCGTCCAGCGCGCCACCTCGGCGCGGGTCATGCCGTTCAGCAGGATCGCCATCGCCAGCGCCGACATCTGCTCCTCGGCGATGGCGCCCCGCGTGTAGGCGTCGACGGCCCAGTCGATCTGCGCGGGGGTCAGCTCGCCCCCGTCGCGCTTGGCGCGGATGACGTCGATGGCGTCCACGGGATCACGCTCTCTCGATCAGGTCGTCGGGGCCGAAGGCGTCCGGGAGGACGTCCGACATGGGCAGGATGCCGCGGACGGTCTCCAGCAGCATCGGGGCGCCGCCGTGCTCCCAGAGGAGCTGGCGGCAGCGCCCGCAGGGCATCACGGGGTCCCCGTGCTTGTCGACGACCGACACCGCGACCAGGCGCGGCCGCGCCGACTTGCCGGGGCCGTGCAGCGCCGACACCAGCGAGCACTCCGCGCAGAGCCCGACCCCGTAGGAGGCGTTCTCCACGTTGCACCCGGTGATGATCCGGCCGTCGTCGACCAGCGCGGCGGCGCCGACCGGGAAGCCGGAGTACGGGCAGTACGCGCGCGTCATCGCCTCCCGCGCGGCGTCGCGCAGGGCGGGCCAGTCGATCTCCATACCGGCTATCTTGCCTCGCCCCGCCGGTACTGGAGCCCGTTGGCGGCGGGCATCCGGAGCCGCTGGCTGGCCAGGGCCAGGACGAGCAGCGTCGTCAGGTGCGGCGTGAAGGAGACCAGCTCGCCGGGGACGATCTCGCTCATCATGAACCAGACGAGCAGCCCGGCGGCCGACACCAGCGCCAGCACCGCGCCGAGGTAGGCGTTGCGCAGCTCGCGGCGCGCCAGGTCGGTGACCGCCTGCGGCCGCAGCCGGTTCGCGCGGACGCCCTGCCAGAGCGCGACGCCGATCAGCAGGATCGCCACGAACAGCAGCAGCGCGTGGACGGACTGCCCGCCGCCGCGCACGTTCATCGCGTCGGTGTACCCGAACAGCAGCGAGCCCGCGGCGAGCCCGCCGGGACGCCAGTTGCCGAAGATCATGGCGGCGAGGCCGATGAAGCCGCGGCCGTTGGTCTGGCCGTCCTGGTAGAGCGGGGCGGCGACGGTGACGAGGAACGCGCCGGCCAGGCCGGAGAACGCGCCGGAGATGACCACCGCGGCGTACTTCATCCGGTACACCTGCACGCCGAGCGACTCGGCCGCGTACGGGTCCTCGCCGCAGGAGCGGATGCGCAGGCCGAACGGCGTCCGCCACAGGATCAGGAAGCTGAGCGGGACGAGCAGCAGCGACACCAGCGTCAGCAGCGACATGTCGCTGGTCAGGCCGCGGACGATCCCGGCGGCGTCCGACACCGCGAACCAGTGGTGGTTCTCCAGCGAGCCGAGCCAGTCCGGGCTCTGCCAGCCGCCGATCTTGCCGCCGGACAGCACCGGTAGCGTCAACGTCATGATCGGATCGACCGGCGGCGACTGCCGGGGGCCGCCGCCCAGGGCCTTCGCCTGGCCGGTGTCGAAGATCAGCCCGGCCAGGAACTGCGTCAGGCCCAGCCCGAGGATGTTGATCGCGACGCCCGACACGATGTGGTCGACGCCGAACGACACGGTCGCGATGGCGTGCAGCAGCCCGCCGAGCGCGCCGCCGATGATGCCGGCGAGGACGCCGATCCACGGGCCCCACTGGTAGCCGGCCCAGGCGCCGGTCCAGGTGCCGAGGATCATCATCCCTTCGAGGCCGATGTTGATCACACCGGACCGCTCGGACCAGAGCCCGCCGAGCCCGGCCAGGAAGATCGGCACGGCGAGGCGCAGCGCGGCGCTGACCGTCCCGCTGGAGGTCACCGGGTCGGCGTCGTCGATCACGCGGACCAGCGACAGCAGCACCAGCAGCCCGGAGGTGATCAGCAGGTAGTGCGGCCAGCGCAGCCGGATCTTCCCGTTGGCGGCCTGCTTCGCGGCCACCGTCTCGGTCACGGCGCTCATGAGGCGCTCCCAGCGGCCTCGCGGGCCAGGTCATGGCCGGTGGCCAGCTCGGCGGCGACGGCCCGCTGCTGCAGCCGGATCTCCCAGCGCCGGACGAGCTCGTACACGATGACGACGGTCAGCACGACCACGCCCTGCATGACCCCGACGATCTCCTTCGGCACGTCGACCTCCTGGAGCACGTCGGAGGTCTGGTCGAGGAACGCGAACAGCAGCGCGGCGAGCGCGATGCCGGCCGGATGATTGCGGCCGAGCAGCGCCACCGTGATGCCGGTGAAGCCGAGCCCGGCCGGGAAGTTCAGCGAGTACTCGTAGGACGCGCCGAGCAGCTCCGGCATGCCGATCAGCCCGGCCACCACGCCGGACGCGACCATGGTGTACACGATCATGCGGCGGGCGTTCACGCCGCTGGCCTGCGCGGCGGACGCCGACAGCCCCGAGATCTTCAGGTCGAACCCGAACCGGGTGTAGTTGATCACGACCCAGAACACGATCCCGACGACGATCGCGAGCGGCAGCAGCCCGTACACGTTGCCGGGCAGGTCGAGGCCGAGCGAGGACAGGAACCCGTTCAGCGGCCCGACCCGCCCCGACTCGGGGATCTGCGGGGTCGCGACGTTGTTGCTGCCCGGCCGCACCTCGGCGAGCCGCTTGTCGTTCAGCAGGTAGGCGATGATGCCGGTCGCGATCGCGTTCAGCATGATCGTGGACAGCACCTCGCTGACCCCGCGGGTCACCTTCAGCACGCCCGCGATCGCGGCCCACAGCCCGCCGACGACCATCGCCGCGACGATCACCAGCAGCTGCCCGAACGGCGCGGGGAGGGTGAGCGCGCCGCCGAGCGCGGCGGCGAGGAACGCGGCGATCCGGTACTGGCCGTCCACGCCGATGTTCAGCAGCGCCATCCGGAACCCGATCGCCACCGCGACCGCCGACAGGTAGTACCGGGTCGCGCGGTTGACGATGTCGACGAGCGAGTTCTCCGTGGTGCCGTAGTCGATCATGCTCTGGATCGAGCTGATCGGGTCGGCGCCGGTGATCCGCAGCAGGATCATCGTGATGCCGAGCGAGATCAGCAGCGCCAGCAGCGGCGCGCCGATCTTCAGCCCGAGCCCGGTGGGGCCCATCCCCTTCAGGATCGCCTTCCACGCCGGGACGGCGGAGATCTCCGCGGCGCCCGGCGTGGTCGCGGTCCGGCCCGCGGGCGGCGGCGCACCGGCGTCCGCGCCCGGCGCCGGCTCCGCCGGCCGCTCCGCCGCGTCCGGGCGCTCGGGCGCGTCCGGCTGCTCCGAGGCGTCCGGTCCGCGCTGCACCGGGACGGACGGCTCCTCGCCCGGCGGCGTCGGGTCGTTCGGCTCGCTCATGAGGCGCCGCCCGCGCCGGTCATGGCGGAGCCGAGCTCCTCGGGGGTGACGGTCCGCGGATCGACCTCCGCGACCAGCCGCCCCCGCAGGATCACGTGCAGGGTGTCGGACATTCCGATGAGTTCCTCAAGATCGGCGCTGATCAGCAGCACGGCCAGCCCGTCCGCGCGGGCCTGCCGCAGGTACTCCCAGATGGCGGCCTGGGCGCCGACGTCGATGCCGCGGGTCGGGTGCGCGGCGATCAGCAGGTGCGGGTCGCCGGACATCTCCCGCCCGACGATGAGCTTCTGCTGGTTGCCGCCCGACAGCGCGGCGGCGGGCACCTCGATCCCGGGCGTCCGGACGTCGTACTCGCGGACGATCCGGGTCGTGTCGCGGCGCGCGCCGCGCCGGTCGATCCAGGGGCCGCGGACGTTCGGCCGCTGCGTCTGGTGGCCCAGCATCCGGTTCTCCCAGAGCGAGCCCTCCAGGACGAGCCCGTGCCGGTGCCGGTCCTCGGGGATGTAGGCGATGCCGGCCTCGCGGCGCCGCCGGGTCGGCCAGTGGGTGATCTCCTCGCCGCCGTAGACGATCGTCCCGGTGTCCGCGTTCCGGATGCCCATGATCGCCTCGATGAGCTCGGTCTGCCCGTTGCCCTCGACGCCGGCCAGCCCGACGATCTCGCCGCGGCGGATGCGCAGCGACACGTCGTCGACCACCGGGCGGCCCTCGGGGGTGAGCACCGTCAGCCCGCCGACCTCCAGCTGCACGTCCGACGTGACCGTGGACTCGCGCAGTTCCGGGGTCGGCAGCTCGGACCCGACCATCAGCTCGGCGAGCCGCCGGGAGGTGACCTCCCGCGGGTCCAGCCGGGTCGCGACGGTGGTGCCGCGCCGGATCACCGAGATCGTGTCGGCGACGGCCAGCACCTCGTCCAGCTTGTGCGAGATGAACAGGACCGTGAGGCCCTCGGCGCGCAGCTCCCGCAGGTTGCCGAACAGCTCGTCGACCTCCTGCGGGACGAGCACCGCGGTCGGCTCGTCCAGGATCAGCACGCGGGCGCCCCGGTACAGGACCTTGAGGATCTCCACGCGCTGCCGCTCGCCGACGCCGAGGTTCTCCACCAGCGTGTCCGGGTCGACGTGCAGCCCGTACGCCTGCGACATCTCCTTGATCTTGGCGCGGGCGGCGGCGAAGTCGATGCGGCCGCGCCGCCATCCCTTGGCGCGGGGCTCGGCGCCGAGGACGACGTTCTCCAGCACGGTCAGGTTGTCGGCCAGCTTGAAGTGCTGGTGGACCATGCCGATGCCGCGCTCGATCGCGTCGGCCGGGCTGCGGAAGGAGACCTGCTCGCCGCCGACCTCGATGGTGCCCTCGTCCGGCTTCTGCATGCCGTAGAGGATCTTCATCAGGGTGGACTTGCCGGCGCCGTTCTCGCCGCAGAGCGCGTGCACCTCACCGCGCTCGATCGTGAGGTTGATGTCGCGGTTGGCCACCACTCCGGGGAACCGCTTGGTGATCGATGTCAGCCGTACGGCCGGCACCTGGTCAGGCACGAGTGCCCCTCCTCCTGCCTAGGACGCTGCCTCGGACGCGCCGACGACGACGGCGGGCGCGGGCGCGCACCGGAAGCCACCCGGCCGGATGGCTCCCGGTGCGGCGCACGGCCGGAACGCCGGGTCAGGCCTTGGTCGGGACCTTGATCTCGCCGCTGACGACCTTGGCCTTCAGCTCGTCCAGCTTGGCCTTGATGTCGTCGACGTTGCCGCCGGACGCGGAGTAGCCGACACCGTCGTTGCTGAGGTCGTAGGTCTTGGTGCCCGCCTTGAACGTGCCGTTGGCGACGCTCTCCACGAAGTCGAACACCGACACGTCGACGTGCTTCACCATCGAGGTGAGGATGTGCTCCTTCACCCCGGCGACCGCGGGCTGGTTGTACTGGTCGGAGTCGACGCCGATGGCCCACTTGCCGGCCGCGCCGACGGTCTTGATGACGCCGATGCCGGCGCCGCCCGCGGCGTGGTAGATGACGTCCGCGCCCTGGTCGAGCTGGCCCTTGGCGGCCTCGTTGCCGAGGCTCGTGTCCTTGAAGCCGTTGAAGTTCGGCGGCTGCGTCAGGTACTTCGGCGGCAGGATCTTGATGTCCGGCTTGGCCTTCTTCGCACCCGCCTGGTAGCCGGCGAAGAACTTCTGGATCAGCGGCACGTTCACGCCGCCGATGAAGCCGATCGTGCCGCTCTTGGACTTCAGCGCCGCGGCGGCGCCGACCAGGTAGGACCCCTGCTCCTCGGCGAAGCAGGCGCCGCTGACGTTCGCGCCCTCGACCTTGCACTGGTCGGCGTCCACGACGAGGAACTTGGTGTTCGGGAAGTCCTTGGCGACCTTGATGATGGAGGTGGTGTAGGCGAAGCCCACCCCGATGATCGGGTTGTAGCCCTTGTTGGCGAGCAGCCGCAGGCGCGACTCCTTGTCGGAGTCCGGCTCGTCCGGCTTGGCCGAGATCTCCTCGGTCTGGACGTTCAGGTCCTTCTTCGCCTTGTCGAGACCGGCGGCGGCCGAGTCGTTGAAGGACTGGTCACCGCGGCCGCCGATGTCGAAGGCCAGGCCGATCTTGAGGGTCTTCTTGCCGCCCTCGTCACCACCGCCACCGGTGTCCGCCTTCTTGCCACCGCATGCGGAAGCGCTGAGCAGCAGCGCCGCACCCGTCACGGTGACGAGCGAAGTCTTCAGTCCACGGCGCAAGGTAGCGCTCCTTCCGTTCCCCACCCACGGTCAGGCGACCGGTCCGGTCACCGAAATCGATCGGACGCTACCCCGCGAAAGAGGGCAAACTTCCCGCCTGCACCGATTCGCAATAGGTCCGTTACCAATGCGTACGCATATCGCCACAGGTCAGCGGCGACGTCGGTGGCCGGAGGGACGTGCGGAGTTGCCAAGTCACAGGGTACCGGCGGGGGGCGGGAGGTCACGTTGCGTGACACGGCGGCTACGCGAGCGCCGCGCCCTCGATCTGCTCGGCGTCGCCGGGGCGGCCGCCCTCCCACAGCGCGGTCAGCGCGGTGGCGCTCAGCACCCGCAGGCCGACCGCGATGCACCGCTCGTCGACGTCGAAGTCGCCGCGGTGCAGGTCGTACTCGCCGGGCGAGCCGGGGGTGCGGACGCCGAGCCGGGCGAGCGCGCCGGGGATCGACTCCAGGTACCAGCCGAAGTCCTCGCCGCCGAGGCTCTGCGGGGTCGGGACGACGCCCTCCTCGTCGATCACCTGCGCGGCGGCGTCGCGGAACATCTGCACGCTGGCCGCCTCGTTCACGGTCGGCGGGACGCCCCGCACGTACTCCAGCGACGCCTCCACGTCGTAGGCGGCGGCGACCGACTGCAGCAGCGCCTTCATCATCTCCGGCGCGCGGTGCCACGCCTCGTCGTCCAGGCAGCGGACGGTGCCCTCGGCGATCCCGTCGTCGGGGATCGCGTTGGCGACCGACCCGGCCGAGACGCGCCCCCACACCAGCGACAGGCTGGAGCGCGGGTCGACGCGCCGGGACAGCGCGGACGGCAGCTCGGTGACGATCTTGGCGAGCGCGTACACCAGGTCGGCGGTCAGGTGCGGCCGGGCGGTGTGCCCGCCGGGGCCGGTGACCTTCACGTACACCTTGTCGCAGGCGGCGGTGATCGGGCCGGTGCGCAGCCCCAGCTGGCCGACCTCGATGCGCGGGTCGCAGTGCAGCGCGAACGCGCGGTCGACGCCCGCGATGCCGCCGGCGGCCATCACGTCCAGCGCCCCGCCGGGGGTCTCCTCGGCGGGCTGGAACAGCAGCCGGACCCGGCCCGGCAGCAGCCCGGCCTCGGCCTGCTGCGCGAGGAACAGGCCCGCGCCCAGCACCATCGCGGTGTGGACGTCGTGGCCGCACGCGTGCGCGACGCCGGGGACCGTCGACCGGTACGGGACGCCCTCCTTCTCGTCCTGCAGCGGGAGCGCGTCGATGTCGGCGCGCAGCGCGACCGTGGTGCCGTCGGCGGGGCCGATGTCGCAGAACAGGCCGGTGCCCTTGGGCAGGACCACCGGGTCGAGGCCGGCGGCGCGCAGCCGCTCGGCGATCTTCGCGGTGGTGCGGTGCTCGGCGTAGCCCAGCTCGGGGTGGGCGTGCAGGTCGCGGCGGAACGCGATCAGCTCGTCCTCGTGCGCGGCCAGGAACGCGTCGAGCTGCGGCTGCAGGACGGCGCCGCCGAGCACCGCGGGCACGCTCGCGCGGCCCGGGCCGGGCGTCCCCGCCCGGGGTCCGCCGGCTGCCGCGGTTCCGTTCAGGGGGCCGGCCTCGCCGGCGTCCCGGTCCACGGGGTCCGCGGCATCGGGTGGTTCAAGGCCGGGCATCACCCCGGGTCCCGGATGTGTCATCTGCGCCCCCTGTGCGACGGCGGAGCCGAACGGCGCCCGCCCGGTGGTGTTCTCGTTCTCGGGAACGTTCTCTACGACGTGTTCGCTCTTCGGCGGCTTCGCGTTCGCGGGGCGGGCCGTCCGCTGCGGCCTCTCAGGCTCCGGCATGTACGACCTCCCCCAGTGTGACGAACCGGTCCTCCGCGAGCTCCGTGATCGCCGCGTCGACGATGTGCTCCAGCGTCCCGCCCTCGGCGCGGATCGCGCGCTGCCGCTCGTACGCGGCCCCCTGCTCCAGGACCTCGCCGGCGACCTTGAGCTCCTCGGCGCAGCCGAGCCGGTCGGCGACCGGCTCCAGCTCCCTGATCAGCTCGTACAGGTCGTCGCGGAGCGGCGCGGTGTTGCCGCTGTCGTCGGTGATGATGATGGCGTCCAGCCCGTACCGGGTCGCGCGCCACTTGTTGTCGCGCACCACCCAGGCCGCCGGTTTCGGCAGCGTGTAGCCCCGGTCGAGCTGCTGATCGAACAGCGTGACCAGGCTCTGGCACAGCGCCGCGGCCATGCCCACCTCGCGCAGGGTCGGGATGCCGTCGAACATCCTGATCTCGACCGTGCCGAAGTCGGGATGCGGGCGGATGTCCCACCACACCTCTTTGATGCTCCGGATAGTTCCGGAACGCATCAGCGTCTCCATGTAATCCTCGAACGCCGCCCAGCCGTCCAACAGGTGGGGCGGTCCGGCCGTCGGGAGCTGGCCGAAGACGACCGCCCGGCAGGACGCCAGGCCGGTGTCGCCGCCGCTCCAGAACGGGCTGGACGCGGTGAGCGCCAGGAAGTGCGGAAGGTAGGACGAGAGCGCGTTGACGATGGGGATCGCCTTGGCGCCGTCGGAGATGCCGACGTGGACGTGAACGCCGAACGTCTGGATGCGGCGCGCCAGCCACTGCATCTCCTCGACGAGCTGGGCGTAGCGGCCCATCGGCGCCATCACCGCGTCCCGCCAGTCGCTGATCGGGTGGGTGCCCGTGCAGGCCAGCGCGATGCCGCGGTCGGCGGCGGCGGCCCGAAGCGCGCCGAGCGTGCCGGCCAGGTCGGCCTTGGCCTCGCCCACGGTGCTGCAGATCCCGGTCACGACCTCGACCATCGACTCCATCAGCTCGTGCCGGATGCGGGGGTTGTCCCCGTCCAGGCTGAGCGCGGGCAGGGCGGCGAGCACCTCGCGTGCGTCCTGCCGCAGGTGCCTGGTCTCCGCATCGACCAGCTGGATCTCCCACTCGACGCCGAGCGTCGCGCCGTTCGATGCGTTGAAGTCAATGGCCACGGCCAACCTCCGTCCACAATCCTTGCAGGTCGTTGCGTGGCACGTGGCGCAATTCAGCCAGCGGGTCCCTAAGCCTGGACAAACGCCGGTCCAGGTCACGTGTTCGCTCCATGATGGCGCTCGTGCCCGCCACCCTGCCGGGTGTCCATGCCCTTTGCGGATCATTTGACTCATGCGGGCGGGGGACGGACGTCCGGGGGTCCTACTTTTCGGTCATCGATCTTGTTCGGGGCATCACTAGATCGAACTAGTCAGCCCGTCCCAAAATACCGTCCGTGACGGACTGTGACCAATGAAGCGTGTCCCTTACGTACCGTCATATCACGTCTGCTCCATGCGTCGCGTCCGTCCCATGCTTGCCGTCTTCGCGGTCGGGTACCCCTTCGCCGGATACGTCGCCTAGTCTTCGGGGGAGTCATGGGCGTTGGGCGCCTGCGCGTCGGGAGCGGCACGGCTCCCACGGGAAAGAGGAGCGTCGAGAGCTTGCGAGCCGAGCGACGAGGGCCGGCCGGCGTCCGCCGCGCCCTGACGGTGTGCACGATTCCGGTCGCGGCGGCCGCCGTCGCCGCGGCGCCCGCGCTGGTCGCGGCGCCCGCCGCGGCGGCGGGCCGGGCGGCCGCGGCGCCGTCCGCCGCGCCCACGGCGGAGACGGTCGGCGGGCCGCTGCTCGCGAGCCGCGGCATCGTCGTCGACAAGGCGCCGGGCGTCCCGGCCGTCCCGAAGATCAAGGCCGCGTCGTGGCTGATCGCGGACGCCGACACCGGCGAGGTCCTCGCCGCCAAGGACCCGCACGGCCGCTACCTGCCGGCCAGCACGATCAAGACGCTGACCGCGCTGACGCTGATCCCCAAGCTGGACCCGAACCGGCTCGTCCGCCCCTCCCAGAAGGCGTGCGACGTCGAGGGCACCAAGGTCGGGCTGACGCCCAAGATGCGGTACAAGGTCTCCGACCTGTTCCACGCGATGCTGATGATGTCGGCGAACGACGCGGCGTTCACGCTCGCGGAGGCGGACGGCGGCGTGCGGAAGACCCTCGCCGACATGAACGCCGAGGCGAAGCGGATCAACGCCCACGACACCCTGGCCGGGTCGCCGAACGGGCTCGACCGCGACCTCGGGCTGACCGTCCGGACCCAGCACACCTCGGCCTACGACCTGGCGCTGATCCTGCGCGAGGGGATGAAGAACCCCGACTACCGCAGGTACATGCAGGCCATCGACATCAAGTTCCCCGCGCCGCCCACCAAGAAGGAGCGCAAGAAGGGCAAGAAGGTCGGCGGGTACCCGATCCACACGCACAACCACATGCTGCCGGGCGAGCGCGAAGCCTACCCGGGCATGCTCGGCGGCAAGAACGGCTACACGATCGCCGCGAAGCAGACATTCGTCGCCGAGGCGCGGCGCGGCGGGCACACCATCGTGATCTCGCTGATGCGCGCGGACCGGCCGCCGTCCCCGTACGCGGCGAAGCTGCTGGACTGGGGGTTCGCGGCACGCGGCAAGGTGCAGCCGGTGGGCGCGCTCGTCCCGCCCGGCGACGCGAAGCAGGCGAAGAAGGACGGCGCGGCGGGCGTGCTGCCGGACGCCCCGCCGGCCTCGGACGACCCGTCCCGCATGTGGCTGCTCGTGGGCGGGGGCGCGGCCGGCGCCCTGCTGGCGATCGCGGTGCTGTTCGTCGTGCTGCGCCGCCGGCGCCGCCTGGAGGCGGCCCGCTTCCGCGACCTCTCGGGCCGGTAGGCCCAGCGGGGCGCCGGGGCCGGGTCAGCGCGCCGGATGCGCCGACGACGGCTCCTCGGCGCCCGCCTCGGCGCCCGCCTCGGCGCCCGCCTCGGCACCCGCCTCGCCGCCTGCTTCGCCGCCCGCCTCATCGCCCGCTTCGGCGCGTTTCCGCAGCGCCTCGACCTCGGCCTCGTCCGCGCAGTTCTCCGGGTTCTCCGCGTCGGCGGTGAGGACGACGCGGCGCGTCGCCGTCCACGCGGCGGCGAACAGCCCGAACCGGGACGCGATGTTGATCCACACCATCAGTCCGACCAGGACGGCGAACGTGCCGTAGACGGGGTTCTGCGTGGTGCGCGCCACCAGGATCGCCGCGACCTGCTTGAGGGCCTCGAACCCGACGGCGCCGAACAGCGCGCCGCGGATGATCCGCCGCCACGGCGCCCGGGTGCCCGACAGGCGGCTGAACAGCACCAGGAATACCACGGTGTCGAACATGATCGCGATGGCGAGGGACAGCAGCCGCAGCCCCGTCCCGGCGCCGGTGACGTCGTCCCAGCCGAGCCAGCCGAGGACGGTGTGCGTGGCGGAGTTCGTCACCGTCGTGACCGCCATGCCGCAGATGAGGACCACGCCGAGGAACGCCAGCACGGCGGCGTCCCAGAGCCGCATCAGGAAGAAGTTGCCGCCGCCGCCCGGCTCGTTGCCCCAGATGTCGCGCAGCGACTCGCGCAGCACCTGCACCCAGCCGAGGCCGGTGAACAGCAGCGCGACCAGGCCGACGATCCCGACCGCCGTCTTGGACTGGGCGATCTGCTCGACCTGCAGCTGGTCCGCGAGCCCGGGAAGCTGCGAGTTGACCGCCCGGACGAAGTAGTCGCGGGCCTGCGCGCTGACCCCGACGAGGTAGCCGAGCAGCGCGTACGCGAGCGCCAGCAGCGGGAAGAACGACAGGAACGCGTAGCAGGTGAGCGCGGCGGCGAGCCGGTCGCCGCGCCGCTCCTGGTACCGCTCGAACGCGCGGACCTGGTGGTCGAACCAGGGCCAGCGCTCGCGGGCGCCCCGCAGCAGGCCCTTCCCCTTGCCGAACAGAGACTCGATCCGCCCCTGCGCCCTGTTGACGACCTGCCGCATGTACGCAACGTACCCACGCCGCACCGCCCGATGCGGCATTCGGTGACCACCGGTTCAACGCAGCGGATACGCCGGGGCCGGGAGCGCCCGCGAATCGGCGTCAGCCGGGGGCGGGGACGGCGCCGTCACCGAAGACGTAGTCGCAGCGGCGGCGCCATATGCCGTCGAGGCCGTGCTCGTAGAGGGAGAAGCCCCACGCCTGGAAGTCGGCGCTGTAGCTCGCGAGTTCCTTGAAAGCGCGGTCCATGACGTCGTCGGGCAGGTGGTGGGCGATGGTGACGTGCGGGTGGTACGGGAAGGGGAGGGGCCGGGCGAGGGGGCCCGACAGAACCTTCTCCTGGACGCGCTCGCAGCCGCCGATTCCCTCGGCGAGCGCCACGAACACGACCGGGGACACCGGCCGGAACGTTCCGCTGCCGCGCAATCTGATGGTGAAGGGGCGCTCCTCGCGCGCGATCCCGAGCAGGTGCTCCTGGATGGCGTCCATATCGTCCACGTCCACCTCGGTGGGCGGGAGCAGGGTGATGTGCGTCGGGATCGCGTGCGCGAGGGGGTCGCCGAACGAGGCGCGCCGCGCCTGCAGGAACGAGCCGTGCGGGTCGGGGATCGGGATGGCGACGCCGATGGCGCGGCGGCCGGCCGCGGGCACCGCCGGGATGCCCCCGGTCATCGTGGTCTGGGCCGCGGAGGGGGCCTCCCCCTGGCCCCCCGCGGCGTCGTCGAGCGGTGCGCGGTCAGCGACCACGTCCCACGAATCCCACCCGTTCGCGCACGGTCTCCATCGTCCGCACGGCGACCTCGGAGGCGCGCTCGGCGCCCTGGGCGAGGAGCCGGTCGAGGTGGTCCTCGTCGTCCAGCAGCTTGAGGGTGCGCTCCCGGATCGGCGTGAACGTGTCGAGGACGACCTGCGCGAGGTCCTTCTTGAACTGCCCGTAGCCGGAGCCCTCGTAGCGGCGCTCCAGGTCGGGGACGGGGGTGCCCTCCAGCGCGGAGTAGATCCGCAGCAGGTTGGTGACGCCGGGCTTCTTCTCCTCGTCGTAGACGACCTCGGAGCCGGTGTCGGTGACCGCGCGCATGATCTTCTTGCGCATCGGGCCGGGCTCCTCCAGCACGTCGATGATGCCCTGCGGCGACGACGCCGACTTGCTCATCTTCGCGGCCGGCTCCTGCAGGTCGGTGATCTTCGCGGCGCCCTCGGGGATGTGCGCGTCCGGCTGCACGAACGTCTCGCCGAACCGGTGGTTGAACCGCTGCGCGAGCGTGCGGGTGAGCTCCAGGTGCTGCCGCTGGTCCTCGCCGACGGGCACGCGCAGCGGGCGGCCGCCCGCCGGGTCGGGGGTGTAGAGCAGGATGTCGGCGGCCTGCAGGATCGGGTAGGTGAACAGGCCGACGCTCGTCCCGGCCGTGCCCTGCTTGGACGACTTGTCCTTGAACTGGGTCATGCGGCCCGCCTCGCCGAACCCGGTGAGGCAGCCGAGCACCCACGCCAGCTCCGCGTGCTCGGGGACGTGGCTCTGCACGAACACGGTGGCGCGGTCGGGGTCGAGGCCCATCGCGAACAGCTGCGCGGCGGCGACCTTCGTGCGGCGGCGCAGCAGCGCCGGGTCGTGCTCGACGGTGATCGCGTGCAGGTCGACCACGCAGTAGAACGCCTCGTGCGTGTCCTGCATCGCGACCCACTGCCGGAGCGCGCCCAGATAGTTGCCGAGGTGGAAGGAGTCGGCGGTGGGCTGGATTCCGGACAGCACGCGCGGCTTCCCCGCGGCGGTTCCGGACGCTGGCTGGCTGGGCGCTTCGGGCATGTGCACGATTCTCTCAGGTGTCACTCGAGACTCCGCCCCCGGTGGTCTGCCCGCTCGGCGGGGCGGTGGCGGCGTCGCCGGGCACCGCCCGCGGGGTCGCGGACGGCGTGCCGGGCGGCACCGGAAGGGCCTGCTGAGCCGCCCGCGGCATGACGCGCACGCGGGCCACCCGCCGGCCGTCCATCCGGGCCACCGCGAGGCGGCGGCCGCCGGCCTCCACCGAGTCGCCCTCGGCGGGCACCCGGCGCAGCACCGCCATGATGTGCCCGGCGACGGTCTCGTAGGGCCCGTCCGGCAGCCGGATGCCGGTCTCGGCGGCGAAGTCGTCCAGGTTGAGCAGGCCGTCGACCTCGACAACCCCGCCGTGCAGGCGCCGTGCCTGCGCGTCCTGCACATCATATTCGTCGCGGATGTCCCCGATGAGCTCCTCCAGGAGGTCCTCCATCGTGACGATCCCGGCGACGCCGCCGTACTCGTCCATGACGATCGCCAGGTGGCAGCCCTCGCGGCGCATCTCCGACAGCGCGGGCAGCACCCGCTTCGAGGACGGGAGGAACTTCACCGGGCGCACCAGATCGCCCACCGGGACGTCCCGCTCCGGCGGGTCGGGCGCCAGCAGGTCGCGGATGTGGACGAACCCGACCACCTCGTCGTGGGAGTGGCGGCAGACGGGGAACCGGGAGTGCGGGCTGCGCGCGGCGAGCCGGGCCGCGGCGGCCAGCGCGAGCGCCGCGTCCAGGAACACCACCTCGGTGCGCGGCACGAGGACCTCGCGCAGCGGCCGCTCCCCCGCCGCGAACACCTCCTCGATCAGCGCCCGCTCCTCGGCGGTGAGCTGGGTGTTCTCGGCGACGAGCGCGCGCATCCGCTCCGCGGTGATCTCCTCGCGCAGCGCGTCCGGGTCACCGCCGGAGAGGCGCACGACCAGGTTGGCCGAGCGCGACAGCAGCCACACCAGCGGGCGCACCGCGCCGGCCGGCGGCCGCGGCGGCGTCCGGTCCATGCATTCAGCCTTCCCCGATCGGCGTTCCGGATAGCCTGAGACGAACCCCGCCGTCCCAGAGTCTTTCTCCTGGAGGTCCGTCAGTGAAGCTGCTCGTCACCGGAGGCGCCGGCTACGTCGGCAGTGTCGTCTCCGCTCTGCTCCTGGAGGCGGGGCACGAGGTCGTCGTGCTGGACGACCTGTCCACCGGGCACGAGGACGCGGTGCCCGAGGGCGCCCGGCTGGTGCGCGGCACGCTGCGCGACACGGCGGCGGACGTGCTCGCCGGCGCCGGGTTCGACGCCGTGCTGCACTTCGCGGCCAAGTCCCTCGTCGGCGAGTCGGTGGAGAAGCCCGGCCTGTACTGGGACAAGAACCTCGGCGAGTCGCTCGCGCTGCTGGAGGCGATGCGCGCCGCCGGCGTCCCGCGGATCGTGTTCTCCTCGACGGCCGCCACGTACGGGGAGCCGGAGTCGACGCCGATCCTGGAGACCGACCCGACCCGCCCGACCAACCCCTACGGCGCGTCCAAGCTGGCGATCGACACGGCCCTCGCCGAGTACGCGCGGCTGCACGGCATCGGCGGGGTGTCGCTGCGGTACTTCAACGTGGCGGGCGCCTACGGGCGGCACGGCGAGCGGCACACCGTCGAGACGCACCTGATCCCGAACGTGCTGAAGATCGCGCAGGGCGACGGCGCGGCGGTGAAGATGTTCGGCGACGACTACCCGACGCCGGACGGCACCTGCGTCCGCGACTACATCCACGTGACCGACCTCGGCCGCGCCCACCTGCTGGCGCTGGACGCCTGCGAGCCCGGCGACCACCGGGTCTTCAACCTCGGCAGCGGCACGGGCTACTCCGTCCGGGAGGTCGTCGAGGCGTGCCGCGAGGTCACCGGCCGCGAGATCCCCGCCGAGGTCGCCCCGCGCCGCGCCGGCGACCCGGCCGTGCTGGTCGCCTCGTCGGAGAAGATCCAGGCCGAGCTCGGCTGGAAGCCCGAGCGGGACCTGCGCACCATGATCGACGACGCGTGGACCTTCCTGCGGTCCCGATGACCGGGGAGTTCGCGGAGGCGTACGGGCGCGCGCCGGACGGCGTCTGGCGGGCGCCCGGCAGGGTCAACCTGATCGGCGAGCACACCGACTACAACGACGGGTTCGTGCTGCCGTTCGCGCTGTCGCGCGGCGTCTCGGTGGCCGCCGCGCGCCGCGACGACGGCGTGATCGAGGTGCGGTCGCGGCAGGCCGCGGCGGCCGTGACCGCGCCCGTGGACGGGCCGCCGGTCGTCTCCGAGGGGTGGCCCGCCGAGCACGCCTGGGCGGCGTACCCGGTCGGGGTGGCGCGGGTGCTCCGCGAGCACGGGACGGGCGGCGCGTCGCTGCTGATCGACTCCGACCTCCCGCAGGGCGCGGGGCTGTCGTCGTCGGCCGCGCTGGAGTGCGCGACGGCGCTGGCGCTGTGCGACCTGCACGGCGTGGCGATCGACCGCCCGGCCCTGGCCCGGCTGGCGCAGCGCGCGGAGAACGAGCAGGTCGGCATGCCGTGCGGGCTGATGGACCAGGCGGCGTCCCTGCTGTGCGCGGCCGGGCACGCGCTGCTGCTCGACTGCCGCAGCGGGCTCACGTCGCAGGTCCCGTTCGACCCGGCCACCGCGGGCCTGACCCTCCTGGTCGTGGACACGCGCGCCTCGCACGCCCTGACCGGCGGCGAGTACGGCCGGCGCCGCGCCGAATGCGAGGAGGCCGCGTCCCTGCTGGGGGTGGACGCGCTGCGCGACGTCAAGGACCTGGCCGGCGCGCTCGGCAGGCTGCGCGACCCGGTGCTGCGGCGCCGCGTCCAGCACGTCGTCACCGAGAACCACCGCGTCGAGGCGAGCGTCGGGCTGCTCCGCGCGGGGGCGCTGCCGGAGTTCGGCGGCATGCTGAACGCCTCGCACCTGTCCCTGCGCGACCAGTTCGAGGTGTCGTGGCCCGAGGCCGACGCCACCGTCGACGCGGCGATCCGGGCCGGCGCCCGGGGCGGGCGCATGGTCGGCGGCGGCTTCGGCGGCTCCGTCATCGTGCTGGCCCCCGCCTCCCGCGCCGGGAAGGTGCGGGAGGCGATCACGGACGCCTACGCGAAGCGCGGCTGGACGGCCCCGCAGTTCCTGGAGGCCGTGCCCGCGCAGGGCGCCCACCGGGTCAGCTGATCGTCTTCGGGGGCCGGCGTCAGCCGAGGGCCGATTTGATGTCCTCCAGGAGGCGGGTGGCCTCTTCGGCGGCGTCGGAGGCGTCCAGGGCGGTGAAGCCGTCGATGGCGGCGGACGCCTGCGCCGCGGCCTCGCCGAGGCCGCCCGTCCGGGCGAGGATGCGGGCCTGCTCGTAGGAGACCAGGGCGGTCTCCCAGATGCGGGCGGGCTCGTCGTCCGGGGGCAGGCCCGCCAGCGCGGCGCGGGCCGTCTCCATGGCGGGCCCGGCCGCGTCGAGGTCGCCGCTCCACATCAGGCACACCGCGGCGCGGCGGCGGGCGCGGACCACCCCGTACGGGTCGCCCGCCTTCTCGTACGCCTCGGCGGCCTCGGCGTACCGCTCGGCGGCCGCCGCGTCCATGTCGAGATCGGTCAGGACGTCGGCGGCCTCGTAGCGGAAGTGGGCCTCGGCGTCGTGCTCCCCGTCGCGGGCCGCGTCCTCCGCGAGCGACGTGAACGTCTCCGCGGCGCCCTCCTCGCGGAGCTGCTTCTGCGCGTGCGCCAGGATCAGCGTCGCGCGGCGCCTCGCGTGGTGGACGGCCGGGTCGGCGTCGCCGCCGGACTCGGGGAGCGCCTGCAGGACCTCCTCGGCGGTCTCGGCGGCCTCCAGCGGCCGGTCGGTCGACAGGTAGCCGCCGGCGAGGTCCACCCGCAGGTGGACGGCGTTCTCGTGCATGCCCTCGGCCGTCCACTCGGCGATGGCCTCGACGAGGTCGGGCACGCCGTCGGCCGGGCGGTCCAGGGAGATCAGCGAAGCGCCGCGCTCGGCGAGGGCGGCGGCGCGCATCGGCGACGGGCCGGGCATCGCGGCGAGCGCCTCGTCGAGCAGCGCGAGGGTCTCCTCGTCCGGGGCGTCCCGCCGGCGCGCCAGCGCGCGGGCGAGCTGCAGGGCGGGCGCGGCGATCTCCTCCGGGTCGTCCGACGCGCGGGCCAGCTCGGCGGAGCGGCGCAGCGCCGCGATCCCGTCATCGGCCTCCCCGGACATCAGGAGCGCCTGGCCCCGCAGGTACCACAGCTCGCCGGCGAGGTCGGGCACCTCGTCGGCCGCGACCCGGTCCAGCGCGGCGAGGGCGTCGGCGGGGCGGTCGGCGCGCAGGTGCGCGGCGGTGAGGCGGAGCAGCGCGGAGGCCAGGTCGGTGGGCTCCCCGGGGTGCGCGGCGAAGTGGTCGGCCGCGGCGTTCATCAGGTCGAGCCCGCCCTCGTCGCCGAGGTCGTGGCGCACCGCGCCGAGCCGGCCCAGCGTGCGGTGCCGGCGCGTCTGGTCGCCCAGCTCGCCGAACATCCGGGCCGCCTCCTCCCAGGCCGCGGCCGCCTCCGCGCCGTAGCCGCCGACGGCGTGCTCGAAGCCCCGGGCGTCCAGGCGGCGGGCCCGCTGCAGCGGCGTCGGCTCGGCCGTACCGGCGACGGCGTCGAACCGGCGCCAGGCGGCCCGCATGCCCGGCACGTCCTTGCGCCTGCGGCACCGGTCGCCGGTGTCGAGGAGCTCGTCGAGATCGTCGACCGAGGCGAAGTCGTCCCGCGGGGCCGGTTCCGGCGCGGGGGCCTGCGCCGCCGGCCGGCGGTGGTGGGCGGCCAGCGGGAGGAAGCCGGTGACCGGCTCGGCGGCCAGCGTGGCGCGCACCTGGTCGCCCTGGTGGGAGGTGCCGTTGCGGGCGTCGAACCGGGCGGCGAGCCCCGTCGCGCGTTCCGCCAGCTCGGCGCCCAGCTCGGCCGCGGGGACGTCGGCGGCCGGGCGGCCGCCGGCGGCGGGGCGCCGGACCGTCGCGGCGCCGTGCCCGGCGGCGGTCAGCCGGCGGAGGAGGAGGCCCGCCGCGGCGGAGAAGCACATGTCCGCGTAGGCGCTCGGGGCACGGTCCAGCCAGCCGAGATGCCGCTGCAGGATCTCCAGGCCGCGCGCCTCGTTGCCGGTGACCGCGCAGAACTGCAGGTGCTCGGCGATGTCGGTGAGGTCGGCCAGCCGCGTCCGGTGCACCCGGTAGGCGCGGCGGTGCACGTCGGCGGCCTGCTCGGCGCGGCCCGTCCGCAGGTACACCGGCAGCAGCGTCGTCTGGATCGACTGCGGCTGCTCGTTGCAGTTGAGCTGCGCGTCCAGCACCGGCGCGGCGACTTCGAGGGCCTCCTCGTGGCGGCCCGCCTCGATCAGGTGGCGGGCCATGCCGGTGGGGTCGCAGCCCTGGCAGTCCGACAGCTCGTCGCGTTCGGCGGCGCGCCACTTCAGGTACCACTCGTCGGCCGTCCCGTCGCCGACGTGCCGCGCGACCACGTTGCGGTAGTGGTACACCGCCTGGAGGCTGTGGCCGCCGGCCTTGTAGCGGCGCTCCATGTCGTCGAGGACGGCGTAGGTGCGGTCGAGGGGGATCTCGGGGAAGAGGGTGAGGGAGCTGACGATCGCCTTCATCTGCCACAGCAGGCCGTGGGCCTCGTCGTAGCGGCCGGGGTCGCGGTCGTGGTCGGCGAGCGTCCGGCTGAACGTCGCGAACGCCTTCGCGGGCTCGCCGCCGTACCGGTACGCGTCGGTCAGCCGGATCCGCACGTGGAACGCCAGCACGTCGTCGCCCGCGGCCTCCGCGCGGCGCAGCGCGTCCTCGACCAGGACCGTGCGGGCCTCGCCGTAGGGCAGCTCCTGGGAACGCGCCATCAGCGCGTAGACGTCGTCCGTGCTCATTCGGGAGCCTCCGGGGAGTGGACGGCCCACTCCAGCAGGCCGATGAAGGAACGGTTCAGGACCGCCGTGTCGGCGGGCCGCAGCGGATGGTGGCCGAGCAGCAGCGCCTGCCCGTACAGGGCCTGGACGGCCAGTTCGACCGGCCCGCCGTCGCCGAGCGACGTGACGCGCCGGGCCAGCGGATTGCGGTAGTTCAGCACCAGCCGGGGGCGTTCGACGCCGACCGGGTCGACGGCGCCGAGCACGTCCGCCCACAGCTCGCCGGCCTCCTCCCTGGCCCGCGTCAGCTCCTCGCGGAACTGCGCGTCGCGGCTGGTCAGGAACAGCGCGGGCAGGGAGGCCGGGTCGAAGTCGCGGACGACCACCTCGCAGCCGAGCCGCTCCACGGCGCGCTGCGCCGCCGCCAGGAACGGCCGCAGCGCCAGCTCCGCCGCCGGGTCGAGCACGCCGAAGGCGGTGGTCAGCTCCGCCGCGTCGAGCCGGGCCAGCCGGATGTCGGGGTCGAGGTCGGGCAGCCGCTCGATGATCTCGGTGTCGTGGACGTAGCCGCCGTTGACGAGCCCGACGCCCTGCGCGCCCGCCACGGCCGACAGCCGCCGGAACTCGTCCACGCTCGCGGTGAACCGGCCGTCCGGGTGCCGGCGGCGGAACTCGTGCAGCGTCATGGGGCCGGAGGACGTCTCGTACTCCAGCCAGCGGTCCACGATCCGCAGCATGTCGTCGTCGTGCAGCGCCATCGCCTTCACGCCGAGCTGGTGCAGCCGCAGGAACGCGCGGAGCCGCGCCGGGTCGGTCTCGGCGAGCTTCACCAGCCACTGCCGCAGCACCTCGCCGAGCCCGAGCCGCGTCGATTCGAGCAGCTCGTCCTCGTAGAGGGCCTCGCGGCTCGCGGTCGGCCGCAGCTCGCCCGCGTCGACGACGCACCGCGCGAAGAACGCCCACTCGGGCAGCAGCCCCTCGACGCTCTCGGCCAGCAGCATCCGCTTCAGGTAGACGCGGTGCGCGGCGCGCGCGGTCGGCGAGACGGGCGCGGGCAGGATGAACGCGACACCGGTCAGCCCGGCCTCGGGCACGTCCAGGTCGACGACGTCGAACGGCGTGAACCCGTACAGCTCCTCGCAGTACTGCTCCAGCGCCCGCCTGCGCCGGGCCGGGTCGCGGTGGGACGCCTGCCAGGGCGGCCCCTCGCCGGTGACCGGCACGCCGTCCACGGCGAGGTCGACCGGCAGCAGCGACCCGTAGGTGCGGGCGAGCTCGGCGACGACCGGCGGGCTCAGCAGCTCCGCCGCCCCCGGCCGCGCCCGCAGCGTCACCGTCGTGCCCGGCTCATCCCGCTCGCCCGGCTCGACCCGGTAGCTGCCCTCGCTGCGGCCCGTCCACCGGACGGCGCCGCCGCCGCGCGCGGACTGCGTCACGACCTCGATCTCGTCCGCGACGAGGAAGGCCGACAGCAGCCCGATGCCGAACTGCCCCAGGAAGTCGTGCCGCGCGAACCCCAGCTCGTCCCGCTTGGACGACCGCCCGATCGTCGCCAGCAGGGTGTGGACCTCGTCCTCGGTGAGCCCGATCCCGTCGTCGTGGACCCGGAGCGTCCCGCCGCCGGTCTCGATCACGACCCGGCCGCCTTCGCCGCGCGCGGTGATCGCGTCCACCGCGTTCTGCAGCAGCTCCCGCAGGTACACCCGCGGACTGGCGTACAGATGGCGGCTCAGCAGATCCACCACACCCCGCAGATCCACCTGAAACGCCTGTTCCGCCACCGTCCGCCTCCTGACCGCCTTTTCGAGCGATCACACACACTAGCGACCGGCGCCGACGCCTTCAGATCATTTCCAGCCGCCGCCCCCGCGTGCGGCATGCCGCCGCAGGGCGCGGTGATCTTCGCCGTCCCCGTCGTCGCCGACCCCGCGGCCGAGCACCGGCGGCAAAGGTGATGAATTCCCCCAAGGTCGGCAAACAACTCGCCGCCCGGCTCCCCCTGGCCGTCCGGCCGCGATATGGACGGAAGAAAGTGGCGATGACGGTCTGACCAGGGGAGGAACCGTGTCACCGGACGCAACCCGGCAGGAGGAGTTCGCCGGCTTCATGGCCGACGTGCTCAACAAAGGAGCGCTCGGCCTCCTTGTGAGCGTCGGCCACCAGACGGGCCTGTTCGACACCATGAGCACGCTGCCGCCGTCCACGAGCGCCGACATCGCCAAGGCGGCGGAGCTCGACGAGCGGTACGTGCGCGAGTGGCTCGGCGGCATGGTCGTCGGCGGCATCGTGGAGTACGAGCCGGACGGCGCGACGTACACGCTGCCCCCCGAGCACGCCGCCTCGCTCACCACCGCCGCCGGGCCCGACAACCTCGCCGGGATGATGCCGTACATCGCGCTGATGGGCGAGGTCGAGCAGAAGGTCGTCGGGGCGTTCCGCGACGGAGGCGGCGTCCCCTACTCCGCCTACCCCCGGTTCCAGGCCCTCCAGGCGCAGGAGACGGCCCGCGTGTACGACGCGGCCCTCGTCGACACGATCGTCCCGCTGGTCCCCGGCCTCACCGAACGGCTGCGCGACGGCATCGACGCCCTGGACGTGGGCACCGGCCAGGGGCACGCGCCCATCGTCCTGGCGCAGGCCTTCCCGCGGAGCCGCTTCCACGGCCTCGACCTGTCGGAGGACGGCATCGCGGCCGCCCGCGCGCAGGCCGGCCGGCTGTCCCTGGACAACGTCGCCTACACGGTCGGCGACTCAACGGAGATCACCGGGCAGTACGACCTGGTCACCGCCTTCGACGTGGTCCACGACCTGGCCCGGCCGCAGGAGACCCTGAACGCGATCGCCGCGTCGCTCCGCGACGGCGGCGTCTTCCTGATGGGCGACATCGCCGCGTCCAGCAAGCTGGAGGAGAACCTCGACCATCCCTTCGGACCCGGGCTCTACGGCTTCTCGGTCTTCTACTGCATGACGACGTCGCTGAGCACCGGCGGCGCCGGTCTCGGCACGCTCTGGGGAGAGCAGACCGCGCGGCGGATGCTCGGCGAGGCCGGCTTCACCGACGTCCAGGTCCACACGATCGAGGGGGACCCGATCAACCTCTACTACGTGGCGACGACCTCCCCCACCTGACCCGCGCGGGGTGGAGCGAAGCCTTACTCGGTCTTCGCGCCGGGACGCGTCCCGGCCGGAGGACGAGCCCCGGGACTCGCGGCCGGGGCTCGTCCACGAGCGGGGATCAGATGAGGCCGAGCTTGCGGACGGCCTCGCGCTCCTCGGCGAGCTCGTTCACCGAGGCGTCGATCTTGGCGCGGGAGAAGTCGTCGATGTCCAGGCCCTGGACGATCTCCCACTTCCCGTCCTTCGTGGTGACCGGGAAGGACGAGATCAGGCCCTCGGGGACGCCGTAGGAGCCGTCCGACACGACCGCCATGGACGTCCAGTCGCCGTCGGCGGTGCCGTTCACCCACGTGTAGACGTGGTCGAGCGCGGCCGACGCGGCCGACGCGGCGGAGGACGCGCCGCGCGCCTCGATGATCGCGGCGCCGCGCTTGGCGACGGTCGGGATGAAGTCGTTCTCCAGCCAGTTCTGGTCGTTCACCGTCTCGGCGGCGTTCTTGCCGGCGATCTCGGCGTGGAAGATGTCCGGGTACTGGGTCGCGGAGTGGTTGCCCCAGATCGTCATCTTCTTGATGTCGGCGACGGAGACGCCGGCCTTCTTCGCCAGCTGGGCGAGGGCGCGGTTGTGGTCGAGGCGCGTCATCGCGGTGAAGCGCTCGGCCGGGACGTCCGGGGCGTGCTGCTGCGCGATCAGGGCGTTGGTGTTGGCCGGGTTGCCGACCACCAGGACCTTGACGTCGTCGGCGGCGCCCGCGTTGATGGCCTGGCCCTGCGGCTTGAAGATGCCGCCGTTGGCCTCCAGCAGGTCGCCGCGCTCCATGCCCTTCGTGCGGGGGCGGGCGCCGACGAGCAGCGCGATGTTGGCGCCCTCGAACGCCTTCGTCGCGTCGTCGAAGATGTCGATGCCGGACAGCAGCGGGAACGCGCAGTCGTCCAGCTCCATCGCGGTGCCCTCGGCGGCCTTCACCGCCTGCGGGATCTCCAGCAGGCGCAGGCGTACGGGCACGTCCGCGCCGAGGAGGTGCCCGGACGCGATGCGGAACAGCAGCGCGTAGCCGATCTGGCCCGCGGCGCCGGTAACGGTAACGGTGACTGGGGTGCGAGTCATGCGTCCTTCTCCTGCTGTGACCTGACGGGGCTCAGGCGGCCATCCTTCGAACCCGACCGCCGGAGAGCCGCGCCGCCGCGGTTTCTCTCGCCGTCGAGATATTTTCGTGGTTCAGGCTATCGCGCGCCCCCTACCCGCCACCGCCCAGGTGCACCCACCGGCATGGCGCCCCCGCCGCCGGAACACGCGAAAGGCCGCCCCGGACGAATCCGGGACGGCCTCAAACCCGCGTGCGCGGAGAGCACGGGCTCCGATGCCGCCGGCCGCTCAGCTGTTGATCTTCTTCTGGAGGTTGGTGTCGAGCGCCTCCAGGAAACCCTGGGTCGTCAGCCACGGCGTCTCATTTCCGACCAGGAGAGCCAGATCCTTGGTCATCTGCCCGGCCTCCACGGTCTCGACGCAGACCGCCTCCAGTTTGCGGGCGAAGTCGATGACCTCGGGCTGGTTGTCGAGCTTGCCGCGGTGCTCCAGACCGCGGGTCCAGGCGAAGATGGACGCGATCGGGTTGGTCGACGTCGGCTTGCCCTGCTGGTGCTGCCGGTAGTGCCGGGTCACCGTGCCGTGAGCGGCCTCGGCCTCGACGGTCTTGCCGTCGGGGGTCATGAGGACGGACGTCATGAGGCCCAGGGAGCCGTAGCCCTGCGCGAGGGTGTCGGACTGGACATCGCCGTCGTAGTTCTTGGCGGCCCAGACGAACCCGCCCTCCCACTTGAGCGCGGCGGCGACCATGTCGTCGATGAGCCGGTGCTCGTAGGAGAGGCCCTTGGCCTCGAAGTCCGACTTGAACTCGGTCTCGTAGATCTCCTGGAAGAGGTCCTTGAACCGGCCGTCGTAGGCCTTGAGGATCGTGTTCTTCGTCGACAGGTACAGCGGCATCTCGCGGCTCAGCGCGTACCGCATGCTCGTCCGGGCGAAGTCGCGGATGGAGTCGTCGAAGTTGTACATCCCCATCGCGACGCCGCCGCCGGGGAAGTCCGCGACTTCCATCTCCATCGGCTCGGAGCCGTCCTGCGGGGTGTAGGTGATCGTCACCTTGCCCGGGCCGGGGACGACGAAGTCGGTGGCCTTGTACTGGTCACCGTGGGCGTGGCGGCCGATGATGATCGGCTTCGTCCAGCCGGGCACCAGGCGCGGGATGTTGGACACCACGATCGGCTCGCGGAAGATCACGCCGCCCAGGATGTTGCGGATCGTCCCGTTCGGGGAGCGCCACATCTTCTTCAGGCCGAACTCCTCGACGCGCGCCTCGTCGGGGGTGATGGTCGCGCACTTGACGCCGACGCCGTACTCCTTGATGGCGTTCGCGGCGTCGATGGTGACCTGGTCGTCCGTGGCGTCACGGTGCTCGATCCCCAGGTCGTAGTACTTGAGGTCCACATCGAGGTAAGGCAGGATCAGCTGGTCCTTGATGAATTTCCAGATGATCCGCGTCATTTCGTCGCCGTCGAGTTCGACGACCGGGCCCGCTACTTTGATCTTGGGCATGCTTGTGCTGTCCCTTTCCTACACCTGGCCAGCAGTCCTTGTAAGGCTCAACTGGCTAGGCTAGCCGAGGCGGTCATGCGGTCTAGACCTGGCCTGGTCCCGGACGCCTCTGCCTGGGACGACGCGCTAGCCCGGCGGTCGGTTCCCGGGCGGGGAGGCCCTCCCGGAGCGGCGCCCGGCGACGAGCAGCCGGATGCCGCGGGCGACCGCGGTGAGCGCGATCAGCACGCCGAACGCGCCCGCGAGGGCGAGGCCGGTCTTGTTCATCGGCGGGACGCTCAGCGACACGAAGGCGACCATCTCGCCGAGGAGGACGAGCGTCCAGCAGTCGACGGAGCGGCTGCGGACGGCGAGCGGGCCGAGCTGCGACTCCGGCAGCAGCAGCCGGGCGAGGGCGCCGACGAGCAGCGCGGCGGCCATCAGGCCGGAGCCCTTGCGGAAGTAGTTGAAGGCGCACAGGGTCAGGCCGGCGCCCACCCCGCTGAGCACGAGGAGGTACGGGAGCTGCGCCAGCCAGTGCGGCGCGGCGCCCCCGCGGCGCGGCGCCCTGCGCCTGCGCCGGTGCACCTGGGTGCTCATGGCCCTCACGGTATCGCCGATCGCGGCGCGGGACGACATCGTGCGCGCGGAGCGGCGATGGAACGGTCCGTCTTGTCGCCCGTCGCCGGGAAAACCGGTGTGACGGAGGGTGCCCGGGTGATGCCCGAGAGGCCGGAATCCCTTGCACCATCGGTGCTACTCGCCAGTAGGAGGGTGTGACGGCACGGTGCCCGGGTAACCCGGCAGACAGGGGTCGCTAACTAGCTGGGAGGACTGCCGTGGAGGGGCCGTTCATGCGGATCGAGGACAGCGGGCTGGTGATGCCGCTGCGCCCCGACGTGACGACGGTCGGGAGAGGGAGAGGAGTCGACATACGCCTCGACGACCCGAGTGTGTCCCGCTTGCACGCAGAGATCGTCCGACGTGGCCCGTACGTCTACGTGGTGGACATGGGCCTGTCCCGTAATGGAACGCGCGTCAACGGCCGGCCGATCGCCCGCCGTGTCCTGGAGGACGGTGACGTCGTGAGCTTCGGCACGGCGCGCTGCCGGTTGGGGGGCATCCCCCGTGAGGAGGTCGACCCGGACGTCGAGCTTCGGCGCGCCGTCGCTCCGGAGCTCACCCGCCGCGAGGTCGACGTGCTGACCTCGCTGTGCCGTCCCGCCCTGTCCGACGAGGCGTTCGTGGCCCCCGCCACGGCGCGCGACATCGCCGGCGAGCTGGTGGTGACGGAGGCGGCCGTCAAGCAGCACCTGCTGCGCCTCTACCAGAAGTTCCGCATCCCCGAGGGCGCCAACCGGCGCACGCGGCTCGCGAACGAGGTCATCGCGATGGGCCTCGTCCGCCCGCTGCCGCCGGTGCACGTCCCGCACCAGGGCCGCCCGCCGATGGACGGGCGCGTCCCCGGCGTGCGGGGGACGGCGGAGACGCGCAGGCCGGGCAGTCCCGGCCACGGCCACGGTCCGGGCCGTCCGGCCCCCAGCGCGGCGGGACGGAGGGCGAGCTGATGTGAACCTGCGGTCGCCCTCCGGGCAGCGCGTACACGAGGGCGATCGCTGAACCTCCCGACGGGGCCGCGCAGGTGACGGCGCGGCCCGCCAGGAGCAACGGGTACGGGGCCGCCACCTCGGTGCTGAGTGGCGGCCCCGGCCACGTGCCGGGGGCCGCGGGTCAGCGGTTCTGCTCGGCCGCTTCGACGACGTTCGCGAGCAGCATGGCGCGGGTCATCGGCCCGACGCCGCCCGGGTTGGGCGCGACCCACCCGGCGACCTCGCGCACGTCGGCGGCGACGTCGCCGGCGAGCTTGCCGTCCACCCGGGAGACGCCCACGTCCAGGACGGCGGCGCCCGGCTTGACCATGTCGCCCGTGATGAGACCGGGGACGCCGGCGGCGGCCACCACGATGTCCGCGGCGCGGGTGTGCGCGGCGAGGTCGCGGGTCGCGGTGTGGCAGAGCGTGACGGTCGCGTTCTCCGTGCGCCGGGTCAGCAGCAGGCCGAGCGAGCGGCCGACCGTGATGCCGCGGCCGACGACGGTGACCTCGGCGCCCTTGAGCGGGACGTCGAAGCGGCGCAGCAGCTCGACGATGCCCTTCGGCGTGCAGGGCAGCGGGCCCGGCTGCATCAGCACGAGCCGCCCGAGGTTCGTCGGGTGCAGGCCGTCGGCGTCCTTGGCCGGGTCGATGCGCTCCAGCACGCGCTGCTCGTCCAGCCCCTTCGGCAGCGGGAGCTGGACGATGTAGCCGGTGCAGGCGGGGTCGGCGTTCAGCTCTGCGACGGCACGCTCGACGTCGTCCTGGGTCGCGGTGGCGGGCAGGTCGCGGCGGATGCTCTCGATGCCGACCTCGGCGCAGTCGCGGTGCTTCATGTTCACGTAGGCGCGGCTGCCGGGGTCGTCGCCGACCAGCACGGTGCCGAGCCCGACGGTGACGCCGCGGTCGCGGAGCGCCTCGACGCGGCCCTTGAGGTTCGAGCGGATCTCGGCGGCCGTGGCCTTGCCGTCCAGAATCTGTGCCGTCATGCGTTCCTCCGCGTGGATCTCGCCGGGGGCGCAGGACCGAGCCCGGCTCGAGGTCCCGTCCACCCAGGCGCGCGGTGTCCGGACTGTCGTTCGCTCCCCGGTGGTGATCCACCTTGCCGCGCCAGTCGCGTGAAAACCCATGCTAACGGCCGCGCGCGGCCGCAGACCGGCGCCGGGCGGCCGCGGCGGGCCGGAGCGGCGCGGGCGAGCTAGTCCTCGGAGCGCTGCCGCCGGGCGAGGAGGCGGTCGGTGCCGTGCCAGCCGAGCTGGGCGGCGAGGACGGCGGCCAGGAACGCGGCGACCAGCCCGATCACCTGCCGGGAGTCCATCAGCAGGGCGTCGACCTGGTAGACCGACCTCAGGATGAGGGCCAGCAGCACGTCCATTCGCGCCTCCGTCACGGAACGCCCGCGCCGGGTCAAGTGAGGGGTCATGATGGGCGCGGTCCGGGGCAGAGGCTACCCGCACCCGAAAGTAAAGAATCCGGCGGTAAACCCGGTGTGGCTGTGGCGCGCGCCACACCGGGCCGCCCTCGGTCAGTGGAAGAAGTGCCGGACGCCGGTGAAGTAGAGGGTGATCCCGGCCTTCTCGGCCGCCTCGATGACCTTGCCGTCGTTGACGGAGCCGCCGGGTTCGACGATCGCCCGCACGCCCGCCTCGGCCAGCACTTCGAGGCCGTCGGGGAAGGGGAAGAACGCGTCGGAGGCGCCGACGGCGGACGCGGCGCGCTCGGCGCCGGCCCGCGCGACGGCGAGCTTGGCCGAGTCGACCCGGTTCACCTGGCCCATGCCGACGCCCACGGTCGCCCCGTCGGCGGCCAGCAGGATCGCGTTCGACTTCACCGACCGGATCGCCCGCCACGCGAACGCCAGGTCCCGCAGCGCGGCCTCGTCCGCGGGCTCGCCGGTCTTCAGCTCCCAGGCCGCCGGGTCGTCGCCGGGCGCGTCCACGCGGTCGACGCCCTGCAGCAGGACGCCGCCGTCGATGCGCCGGTACTCGGTCGCGCCGGCGGGGGCGTCCGGGCAGACCAGCAGCCGGACGTTCTTGAACCGGTCCTTCAGGACGGCGACGGCCTCGTCGTCGAAGGCGGGCGCGACGACGACCTCGGCGAAGCTCTCGGTGACCTGCCGGGCCATGGCGGCGGTGACCGGGCGGTTCGCCGCGATCACGCCGCCGTAGGCGGACACGGGGTCGCAGGCGTGCGCCTTGCGGTGCGCCTCGGCGATGTCGGCGCCGACCGCGATGCCGCACGGGTTGGCGTGCTTGATGATCGCGACGCAGGGCTCGGTGAAGTCGTAGGCGGCGCGGCGGGCGGCGTCGGTGTCCACGTAGTTGTTGTAGGACATCTCCTTGCCGTACAGCTGCTCCGCGCCGGCCAGCCCGGTCTCGCCGGGCGAGCGGTACAGGGCCGCGCGCTGGTGCGGGTTCTCGCCGTACCGCAGGGTGTCCGACCGCTCCCAGGTGGCGCCGAGGAAGTCGGGCCAGCGCGTCTCGGCGGCGGTCTCGTCCGGGGCGTAGGCGCTCGCGAACCAGGAGGCCACGGCCACGTCGTAGGAGGCGGTGTGCGCGAACGCGCGCGCGGCGAGGCGGCGCCGCTCCTCCAGCGTGAAGCCGCCGGCCTTCACCGCGTCCAGGACGGTGCCGTAAGCGGACGGGTCGACGACGACGGAGACGCTCGCGTGGTTCTTCGCGGCGGCGCGCACCATCGTCGGGCCGCCGATGTCGATCTGCTCGACGCACTCGTCCGGCTTGGCGCCGGAGTTCACCGTGTCGGCGAACGGGTACAGGTTCGCGACCACCAGGTCGAACGGCTCGACGGCGAGGTCGTCGAGCTGCTGGAGGTGGTCCTCCTTGCGGCGGTCGGCGAGCAGGCCGGCGTGGATCCTGGGGTGCAGGGTCTTGACCCGCCCGTCCAGGCACTCGGGGAAGCCGGTGAGCTTCTCCACCCTCATCACCGGCACGCCGGCGGCGGAGATCCGGCCCGCCGTGGACCCGGTCGAGACGATCTCCACCTCCGCCTCGTGCAGGCCGCGGGCCAGCTCCTCCAGCCCGGTCTTGTCGTACACGCTGATCAGCGCGCGCCTAATCGCCACCCGACTCACCGGCCGAGCTCCCCTCATGGTCGTCGGAAGAATGCCTGTCGGCGGGATCACCGCAGGTCCTGCACTTCATCGAGACCCGCCTGCCGCGCGTGGTCCAGCCGTCGCGGGCGAGCCGTCCGACGACGTCGACGAGGAGCCGGCGCTCCACCCGCTTGATGCGCTCGTGCAGGGAGTCTTCGTCGTCATGCCGGCCCACGGGGACGGCCTCCTGGGCGATGACGGGTCCGGTGTCCACGCCTTCGTCGACGAAGTGAACGGTACAGCCCGTGACCTTCACGCCGTACGCCAGGGCGTCCCGTACGGCGTGGGCGCCGGGGAAGGACGGCAGCAGCGCGGGATGGGTGTTGACCGTCCGGCCGCCGAACCGGGCCAGGAACCGCGGGCCGAGGATCTTCATGAAGCCGGCGGAGACGACGAGGTCGGGGTCGTGCTTCGCGACGGCCTCGGTCAGCGCCGCGTCCCAGTCGTCCCGGGACGGGAAATCAGGGACGCAGACCGTGAAAGTGGGCAAACCCACACGCGCTGCGCGTTCGGTTCCCCCGGTACCGGGGCGGTCCGCGCCCACGGCCACGACCTTCGCCCCGTAGGCTGGATCCGCGCACGCGTCGAGCAGCGCTTGTAGGTTGGTCCCCGCGCCGGAGACGAGGACGACGAGCCGGGCGGACACCATGACTCCCAGGTGGACGTTGACGGGGTGTGCGGCCACCACGAAGCCTATCGGGCCGGTTCGACGCCGCCTCACCGCAGACAGCACCACGGCCAGGAGGAAAACGACGTGAGCGAGCAGCGGGGCCGCGAGGCCCGTCCCGAAGACCGCCCCGACGGGCGGCCGGCGGGGGAGCCGCCCGCGGGGCCGAACGAGGCGCGGCAGGCCGGTGTGCGGGCCCTCTGGCTCGGCGGCATCGCGCTGGTGACCTCCCTGTTCTTCTACCCCCTCGGCCTCGTGCTGGGCGTCGCCTCGCTCGTCGTCGGGATCCGGGCCCGGCGCAGGGCGCGCGGCACCCGGGACGCCGTGCCCGGCGCCGTCCCCGGCATGGTGATGGGCGCGATCGGCCTGGCCATGTCGGTGCTGATGGTGGGGATGGCGGTCTTCCTGCGCACGGAGTTCAGCGGCTACTGGGACTGCGTCAACGCCTCCAACACCCACACCGACCAGCAGGCGTGCCGGGACGAGTACTACCCGAAGATCGAGGACAAGCTCGACCTGCCGCCCGGCTGGATGGACAAGTACGGCCACCTGCTCTGAGCACCGCCCCCGCCGCGGGGTCTAGGCGTCCTGCTCGGGCTCCTCGCGCAGGACGTAGATCGCGCCGCCGCGGTTCTCGGTGCGGTTCGGGTCGGCGCGCGGCGGCGGAACGGGCCTGCGCGGCTCCTCGGGCTCGGGCTCGGGGTCGTCCACGAGGTGCCCCTCCACGACGATCGTGCCGTCGCCCGGCCGCGCCGGGGCCGGTTCCGGATCGGGCCGCTTCTCCTCGACCAGGTCGGGCAGCGGGTCGGGCCGCCTGCGGGGGCGGCGCGGGGCGAGGACGGGGTCGGCCTCCTCGAACTCCAGCGGGTCCGGGGCGTGCGGGGCTCGCGGGGGCTTCGGCGCGGGCTTCGCGGGCGGCTCGTAGTCGCCGGGGACCGGCGCCGACAGCGGCACCGTCGCGGGCTTCGGCCGGACGGCCCGCTTCGGCTTCCCCGCCCTTCTCCCGGCCTTCCCCGCCTTCTTGGTCCGCCCGGTCTTCTCGACCGCCGCGCGGGCCGGGCGGCGCAGCACCATCCAGTTCGCCGCCCACGCCGCGATGGCCGCCGAGATGCCCACCTCCAGGGCCGCGAGGAGCCCCACCTGCCAGGCCGACGGCCCGACGGTCGCCATACGCCCGCCGCCGAGCGGACCGCCGGACAGCGCGCTGAGCAGGGCCGCCACCGCGCCGGTCAGCGCGCCCGTCACGAACCCCCACAGCGGCGCGCCCTCCGCCACCGGGCTCGGCAGCGACCTGATCGTGAGGACGCCGCCGACCGCGCCCGCGACGAACGGCGCGGCCAGCGCGAGCAGCGACAGCGCGGGCGCCGGGCCGGGCTGCGGCAGCGCGGCGAGCGGCGGGAACGCGGGCACGATGTCCAGGAACACGCCGGTCGGCGAGACGCTCGTCCCCGCGCCGACGGAGAACCCCGGCCCGACCGCGTACGCCATCCCCCAGATCACCGCGTTCGGCAGGAAGGCCAGCTCGACCAGCAGCAGCAGGACCCCGCCCACGACGCCGGGCGCGAGCATGTCGTACAGGTCGTCGGCGCCCGCCATGTTCATCGCGAGCGCCGCGCCCACCAGCACCGCGCCCGAGGCGAGCAGCACGCCCAGCGCGCCCGCCACCCCGATGACCAGCGAGCGGGGCCGCTCGGGCAGCAGCCGCAGCAGCGCCCCCAGCCCGGACCTGACCCGCTCCCCCTTCGCCTCCGCCGCGACCTGCGCGGCGACCACGGCCCGCGCGGCGCCCAGCCCGCCCGCGATGAGGGCGACGAGGAAGCATCCGACGAGCGCCTGCCACGCCGACGGCCGCACCTCCCGGGACGACGCCGCCAGCGCGAGCAGCGCGGCCAGCCCCGCGTACGGGGCGGCCTGCGCGACCGCCACCTGCGCGACCGCGATCCGGGGGCGCCGCCGCAGCCCGGCGACCCGGATCATCCACCCGCCGCCCCGGTACAGCAGCACGCCGGGCAGGACGACGACGCCGAGCGGCAGCAGCCCGACCCGGCCGTGCCCGTAGGAGAAGCCCGCGTGGTGGGACACCAGCCAGAAGTTCACGGCCGTGCGGAACACCCCGGACATGCCGTGGCCGAGCGCGGTCTTCGGCGCCGCGATCCACCCGATGAGCGTGATCGTGGTGAGCACCGCGAGCCCGATCCCGACGCACCACAGCGCCGCGACGAGCCCCGTCACGTACAGCGGCCGCGCGGGCTGCGCCGCCGGCGCCGCGCTCGACGGCCCTGCGCTCGTCGGCGGTCTGGACGGCTCCCGCTTCGCCCGCGGCCCGGGGGTGTTGTCGCTCACCGCTCCATGCTGGCACCGCGTCCGCCCCCGGACCGCCCGCCCGCCCGGCGTGTCGCCTTGCCGCCGGGGCGGGAGCGGAAGACGCCCGGGCCGCGGGGGCCGGCGCCGGGCGTCTTTCCGGTGGTTCGCGGGATCAGCGGTTCTGCATGATCTCGCGCATGATCACGGCGGTCTCGCTGGGGGTCTTGCCGACGCGGACGCCGACCTTCTCCAGGGCCTCCTTCTTCGCCTGCGCGGTGCCGGCGGAGCCGGACACGATCGCGCCCGCGTGGCCCATGGTCTTGCCCTCGGGGGCGGTGAACCCGGCGACGTAGCCGACGACCGGCTTGGTCACGTTCTTCTCGATGTAGGCGGCGGCGCGCTCCTCGGCGTCGCCGCCGATCTCACCGATCATCACGATGGCGTCGGTCTCCGGGTCGTCCTGGAACGCCTGGAGGGCGTCGATGTGGGTCGTCCCGATGACCGGGTCGCCGCCGATGCCGACGCAGGTGGTGAAGCCGATGTCGCGCAGCTCGTACATCATCTGGTAGGTCAGCGTGCCGGACTTGGACACGAGCCCGATGCGGCCGGGCGTGGTGATGTCGGCCGGGATGATGCCCGCGTTCGACTTGCCGGGGGACGCGATGCCGGGGCAGTTCGGCCCGATGATGCGCGTCTTGTTGCCCTGCTTCTCGGCGTACGCCCAGAAGTAGGCGGTGTCGTGCACCGGGATGCCCTCGGTGATGATGACGCAGAGCGGGATCTCGGCGTCGATCGCCTCGACGACGGCGTCCTTGGTGAACTTCGGCGGGACGAAGACGACGGACACGTCCGCGCCGGTCTGCTCCATGGCCTCCTTGACGGTGCCGAACACCGGGAGGACGGTGCCGTCGAAGTCGACCGTCTGGCCGGCCTTGCGGGCGTTCACGCCGCCGACGACCCGGGCCCCGGACGCGAGCATCCGGCGGCCGTGCTTGGTGCCCTCGGAGCCCGTGATGCCCTGGACAATGATCTTGCTGTTCTCGGTGAGCCAGATGGCCATGATCATGCACCTGCCGCTGCGAGTTCGGCGGCGCGCTTGGCCGCTTCGTCCATGGTGTCGACCTGCTGGACGCCGGGCAGCGCCGCGTCGTTGAGGATCTTGCGCCCGAGCTCGGCGTTGTTGCCGTCCAGCCGGACGACGAGCGGGCGGTCGACGGCCTCGCCGCGGTCCGCCAGCAGCTTGTAGGCCGAGACGATGCCGTTGGCGACGGCGTCGCAGGCGGTGATGCCGCCGAAGACGTTCACGAAGACCGACTTGACGGCCGCGTCGGACAGGACGATCTCCAGCCCGTTCGCCATCACCTCGGCGGACGCGCCGCCGCCGATGTCGAGGAAGTTCGCCGGCTTCTGGCCCTCGAACTGCTCGCCCGCGTAGGCCACCACGTCCAGGGTGGACATGACCAGGCCGGCGCCGTTGCCGATGATGCCGACGCTGCCGTCCAGCTTCACGTAGTTGAGGTCCTTGGCCTTGGCGGCGGCCTCCAGCGGGTCGGCGGCGGCCTTGTCCTCGAACTTCTCGTGGTCCTGGCGGAAGCCGGCGTTGTCGTCCAGCGTGACCTTGCCGTCGAGGGCCTTCACCTGGCCGTCGGCGGTGAGGATCATCGGGTTGACCTCGACGAGGGAGGCGTCCTCGTCGGTGAACACGGCCCACAGCCGCTCGATCAGCTCGGCGGCGCCTTCCAGGGCCTCCTGCGGCAGCCGGCCCCGCTCGGCGATCTCGCGGGCCTTGGCCCGGTCGACGCCGTCCAGCGGGGAGATCGGCACCATCGCCAGCCGGTCGTGCGGCACCTCCTCGATCTCCACCCCGCCCTCGACGGAGCAGATGGACAGGAAGGTGCGGTTGGCGCGGTCGAGCAGGAAGGAGAAGTAGAACTCCTGCGCGATCGCGCTGCCCTCCTCGACCAGGACCTTGTGGACCGTGTGGCCCTTGATGTCCATGCCGAGGATCTGGCCGGCGAGCGCCTCCGCCTCGTCGGCGTCGCCGGCCAGCTTCACGCCGCCGGCCTTGCCGCGGCCGCCGGTCTTCACCTGGGCCTTGACCACGACCTTCTTACTGCCCGCGGAGAACAGCTCCTCCGCGTGTGCACGCGCTTCCTGGGGAGTATGGGCGACCTTGCCGGTGGGCACCGGTACCCCGTACTCGGCGAAGAGTTCCTTCGCCTGATGTTCGAACAGGTCCACGAGGGCGTCCTTAACGGATCGACAGCCATAGACCACACGAGTCGGCGATCTACACGGGTCTCCGTGCGGCCGGCACTCTGCGGTCCGCTCCGTCGATGCAGCCTAGTCAACCCCGCTTCGTGGTGATGCCGCCGGGTCCATATGTCACGGAGTGTCCGCGCTAGAAGGCAACTGTCACCGGGCGGAAGGTGTCTCCTCCTGAGGGGTGGGCACGAGTGGCTCGTGAGGAGGATGAACCAATTGACGTAGTTTGATGTACTTATTTCGCTTCGGCGGGGCGCAAAGGGGGCGAACGCATGGCGATGGCGGAGGAACGGGACCCATCCCTCGCGGCCGCCGTCCCCGTGCGGCGGCCCGTGCGCACCGCCCCTCCGCGCCCGCGGACCCGCGGGCGCTCGGGCGTGCGCAAGGTCCGCCGCACCGCCGCGCTGCTGGTCGTCGCCGCGCTCATCGCGACCGGCGGGGCCACCGTACCGGAACCGTCCGCGCCCGGCTGGTCGAGCCCCGGGCTCATCGGCGGGGGCGGCTGGCCGTTCGCCGGCGTCCCGCTCTCCCCCGAGCAGGCCGAGGGGGCCGCCTACCTGCCGGACAGCTCCGTCGTCCGGCTGGAGGACGGGCGCATCCGGCTCATCCCGGCCGGCGGCGACACCCCCGTCACGGTGGACGCGGACGACCCGCGGGTGGACACGGCCGTCCGGTCCGACAACCTGTGGCTGGCGCAGGGGACGATCCCGACGGGCGGGATGGGCGCGGCCTACCGCGACATGGCGGCGCGCGCCCTGCTCGACCTGCGGCTCCTCACCCGCCCGAACGGGGCGTCGCTCGCCTCCTGGTACACCAAGTGGCGGTACTGCTGGCCGCGCGACTCGGCGTTCACCGTCGCCGCGTTCACCGTCACCGGGCACCCGTCGGAGGCCCGCCGCGTCCTGCGGTTCCTCGCCCGCGCGCAGAGCGGCAGCGGCATGTGGGCCGCGCGCTACAACGCCGACGGGACGGCGGTCGCCGACGGCCGCCGCGCCCAGCTCGACTCGCTCGGCTGGGTGCTGTGGGCGGCGTGGTTCTACCGCGTGCAGGCCGGCTCGCCCGACGACCTGCCGGACCTGTGGCCGATGGTGCGGCGCGCCGCCGACCACCTGGCCCGGTCCCTGGACGCCGAGGGCCTGCCGCCCGCCTCGTCCGACTACTGGGAGCGCGACCCGCTCCGCGAGCAGGACCCGCGGCGGCCGACGCTCGGCGTCGTCGGGCCCGTGCTCGCGGGCCTGCGGGCCGCCGCCGACCTCGCCCGGCTGCGCGGCGAGACCGGCCGGACGGCCGCGTGGGAGGGCGCGGCGCAGCGCGTCTCGGACGCCGTGGCCCGGCAGTTCGCGCCGTACGGCTACCCGCGCTCGCCGGTGCCCGGCGGCCTGATGGACACCTCGGTGACGTTCCTCGCCCCGCCGTTCGCGCCCGCCGACGCGGAGATCACGGCCGCGATCGCGGACGCGGCCCGCAGGCAGGCGCTGCCGAACGGGGGCGTGCTGCCGGGCGAGCGCTGGTCCGGTTCCCCGGACGTCGCGTGGACCCCGGAGACGGCCCTGTTCGGGCTGAGCTCGGCCGCCTCGGGCCGCACCGACGAGGCGCTGGACCGGCTCAGCTGGCTCGCGGCGCACCGCACATCGCTCGGCGTCCTCCCGGAGAAGGTCGGCCCGACCGGAAATCCCGCCGGCCCGGCCCCGCTCGGCTGGACGGCCTCCCTCGTCCTGCTCACGCTCTCCGCCCTGGAACGCCCCCTGCCCATCCCCTAGGCGCCTCCGTATGCGCGGCGCTCCCCGCCGGCCAGGGCCGGCCGCCCCAGGTCAGCGCCCATGGCGGCACCGGCGCCGATCGGCCGTTCCCGCCCGCCGACGGCGCGATCAGAGCTTCTCGATGGTGGCGAAGCGGAGGACCAGGGTGCGGACGCCGTACTCGCCGCCGAAGTCGACGCTGGCCTTCTCGCCCCGGTCGTAGACGGAGACGACGGTGCCGAGGCCGAAGGCGTCGTGGGTGACCTTGTCGCCCGGGGAGAGGGACGGCACGGGGCGGTTGCCCGGGGAGCGCACGCCCGGGCGCTGCGCCATCCGGGACATCGCCGGAGTGGACGCCGAGGACGCCTCCCGCTCCCATTCGACCAGGGCCGACGGGACCTCGCCCAGGAAGCGGGACGGCGGGTTCACCTGCGGCGCGCCCCACGAGCTGCGCATCGCGGCGCGGGAGACGTAGAGGCGCCGCCGGGCGCGGGTGATGCCGACGTAGGCGAGGCGGCGTTCCTCTTCGAGCTCCTTCGGGTTGCTCATGGCGCGCAGGTGCGGGAAGACGCCGTCCTCCATGCCGGTGAGGAACACGACCGGGAATTCGAGGCCCTTGGCGGTGTGCAGGGTCATGAGGGTGACGACGCCCTGCTCGGTGTCCTCGGGCTGCTCGCCGGGGGGCACGGGGCCGCCCTTGGCGCCGCCGGGGATGGAGTCGGCGTCGGCGACCAGCGCGACCTGCTCCAGGAACTCGGGCAGGCGGCCTTCGGCGGACTCGCCGTCGAGGCGCTCCTCGAACTCGCGGGCGACGGCTTCGAGTTCCTGGAGGTTCTCGACGCGGGTCTCGTCCTGCGGGTCCTTGGAGTTCTGGAGCTCCTCCAGGTAGCCGCTGGCCTTGAGGACCTCGGCGACCAGATCGGCCGGGGTGAGCGTCTCGGCGGCGGTGCGCAGCTCGTCCAGCAGGGCGACGAACTCGCGGACGGCGTTGATCGAGCGGGTCGCCATGCCGGGCACGTCCTCGGGCGCCCGCAGCGCCTGCCAGAACGAGATCCGCTCGCGGGACGCGTACGCCTCGACGCACGCCTCGGCGCGGTCGCCGATGCCGCGCTTGGGCACGTTCAGGATGCGGCGCAGGGAGACGGTGTCCTCCGGGTTGGCGAGGCAGCGCAGGTAGGCGAGCGCGTCGCGGATCTCCTTGCGCTCGTAGAACCGGACCCCGCCGACGACCTTGTACGGCAGCCCGACGCGGATGAACACCTCTTCGAAGACGCGCGACTGGGCGTTGGTGCGGTAGAAGACGGCGACGTCGCCGGGACGCGCCTCGCCCTCGTCGGTGAGCCGGTCGACCTCGTGGGCGACGAACGCGGCCTCGTCGTGCTCGTTGTCGGCCACATAGCCGGTGATCTTGTGGCCCTCGCCCTGGTCGGACCACAGCTTCTTCGGCTTGCGGTCGGCGTTGCGCTCGATGACGGCGTTCGCCGCGGACAGGATCGTCTGGGTGGAGCGGTAGTTCTGCTCCAGCAGGATCGCGGTGGCGTCCGGGTAGTCGCGCTCGAACTCCAGGATGTTGCGGATCGTCGCGCCGCGGAACGCGTAGATCGACTGGTCGGCGTCGCCGACGACGCACAGCTCGGCCGCGCCGACGCCCTCGACGGGGGCGGTCAGCTCGCGGACGAGCTCGTACTGCGCGTGGTTGGTGTCCTGGTACTCGTCGACGAGGACGTGCCGGAACCTGCGCCGGTAGTGCTCGGCGGCCTCCGGGAAGACCTGCAGCAGGTTGACCGTCATCATGATCAGGTCGTCGAAGTCCATGGCGCCGGCCTGCTGGAGCCGCGCCTGGTACATCTCGTACGCCTCGGCGAGCGTCTGCTCCATGTGCGTGGACGCGCGGTTCTTGAACGTCTCGTAGTCGATCAGCTCGTTCTTCAGGTTGGACACCTGGGCGCTGAACGACTTCGGCGGGTACCGCTTCGGGTCGAGGTCGAGCTCGCGGCACACCAGCGCCATGAGCCGGTTCGCGTCGGCCTGGTCGTAGATCGAGAAGCTCGTGGGGAAGCCGAGGCGCTTGGCCTCGCGGCGCAGGATCCGCACGCAGGCGGAGTGGAACGTCATCACCCACATGGCGCGCGAGCGCGGCCCGACGAGGGCGTCGACGCGCTCCTTCATCTCGGCGGCGGCCTTGTTGGTGAAGGTGATCGCGAGGATCTGGCCGGGGTGGACGTCCCGCTCGGCGAGCAGGTGGGCGATGCGGTGGGTGAGCACCCGCGTCTTGCCCGAGCCCGCGCCCGCGACGATCAGCAGGGGGCCGCCGGAGTGCACGACGGCGGCGCGCTGCTGCGGGTTGAGGCCGTCGAGCAGGGGGTGAGCTTCGGTCTTCGACATCACGTGCGAGTCTACGGCGCGGCGCGGACGTTTTCGGCGCGTCCCGCTCTCCGGGCCCGGCGGCAGCATGTGGACAGACGACCTGCTTTTCACCTTCGCGGGGTTGATTGGATCTCCCGACCGGCGGACGTTGGCAGAACAGAGCGGACAACCGAGCCGGCCGCGCCGGTCCACGGGTGCAAGGCCCCGTACTTCAACCCCGCATGTCCGCTCGCAGGAGCGCAGGGTCAGCAGGGACTCGCGCACTGTCAGGGGAAGGTGGTTTCGATGACGATCCACCAGCAGGACCACGAGGCGCCGCGGGACGCCGGATCGACGCCGATCGAGATTCCCGCCCAGCGCGTGCGGCGCGCGGCTCCGCCGCTTCCGGAGCCCCTGCCGCGGCCGGTGCCGATCCCGGCGCCGCTGCGCACCGGGCACCGGTTCCTCGTCTACAAGCAGGACCCCTCGGTCACGGCCCTCGGCGCCCGGCTGGCGTTCATCCCGACCGTGGTGCTGAACGGCCCGACGGACGCCCGCGTCCGGACGGAGCTGCCGGGCGTCACGCCGGTGACCCGCAATGTCGGCGGCGACTTCGTGTTCGCCGCCGGGAGCCCGCAGTTCGACTGCGCGCACACGTTCGCCGTCGTCCGGCAGACGATGGCGATGTACGAGCGGCACAACGGCGGCGACCCGATCCCGTTCGCGTGGAACGTCGGCGGCAACACCGACCGCATCACGGTGTTCCCGCACGCCGGGGAGGGCGCGAACGCCTTCTACAGCCGGACGGCGAAGGCGCTGAAGTTCCTGTTCTTCACGCCGCAGGGGCAGAGTTCCGTCCTGCACACGTGCCGCTCGCTGGACATCGTCGCGCACGAGACCGGGCACGCGATCCTGGACGGCCTCAAGCCGGGCTGGCTGTCGGCCGGCAACCCGCCGCAGACGGGCGGCCTGCACGAGGCGTTCGGCGACATCACCGCGATCTTCCTCGCGCTCGCCGAGCCGGACCAGGCGGAGGCCCTCGTCGCGCTCACCAAGGCGAACCTGCACGACAAGTCGTTCCTGACGGAGCTGGCGGAGGAGTTCGGCAAGGGCCTCGGCATGCCGTCCGGGCTGCGCAACGCCGACAACGACCTCAAGCTCAGCCAGGTCGGCAACGAGGTCCACGCGATCTCCCAGGTGTTCACGGGGGCGGTCTACGACGTGCTCGCGGACGTGTTCACGTTCGAGCTGAGCCGCCAGCGGCGCACGAAGGACGCGACGATCGTGCTGATCGAGACGGCGGCCTCCCTGTGCAAGCTGGTGTTCGACGCGATCGTGGCGTCCCCGGCGACCGGCGCCCGGTACGTGGACGTCGCGAACAAGATGCTGCAGGTGTCGGCGGGCCGCGGCGACCCGGCGATCTACCGGACGTTCATCCGCAACCGGTTCGCGGTGCGCGAGATCACCACCGCGGCGACGCCGCTGCGGGACCTGCTGAGCGGGCAGATGGCGATGACCGAGCCCGGCTACACCGGCGACGGGCGGGACGTCACGGAGGTCGAGGCGCACGACGAGCAGTCGGCGAGCCTGCTGGCCGACCAGGACCGGTCGCGCTGCTGCGGCACGATGCAGATGCCCGAGTACCAGGTCGTCGCCCCGGAGAAGCTGGCCAGGCGGGGCTCCCTGGAGGACGATGACATCCTCCGGGACGAGCTGGACGAGCTGCGCCGGGCCTTCAGCAAGTGAGCACCGCCGGCGGGGAGGCGCCATGCGCGTGAAGATCGAGAGCACCGGCGGGTTCACCGGCCGGAGCGCGGTCGTCGCGCTGTACGACACCGACGCGCTCCCCGCCGGCCGGGCCGGCCGCATCCGGGAGGCCGTGGACGAGCTCGCCGCCGCGCAGGCCCGCGGCCGGGCCGGGGAGATCGGCGCCGATCTCCCCGCCTACCGGATCACAGTGGACGAGACCGGCGAGGAGCCCCGCGTGTACGAGGTGCGGGGCGACCCGGGGGCGGGCGCCCGCTCCGCGCTCGGCGCCCTCCTCCAGGACCCCGACGCGACCTGACCTGCGCGACCCGACCGGCGCGACCCGACCGGCGCGACCCGACCTGCGCGACCCGACCTGCACGACCTGACCGGCACGGGTTGGGCGCCCGCGGCGGGCCGCGGGCCGGCCAGCCGCACCCGGCGTCAGGAGACCTTGCGGTGCTCTCGGGCCGACTCGGCGGCGGCGTGGACGGCGGCGAGGTCCGCGCCCGTCGCGGCCATCGACGCGGCGGCGACCGCGCCCTCCACCAGCGGCGCGTCGGCGAGCAGGACGCCGCCGCCCGCGGCGTCCTCGATGAGCATCCTGGCGGTGAGGACGGAGCTGCCGAGGTCGGCGAGCAGCACCACGCCGTCGCCGTCGTCGGCCGCGGCGACGGCCTGCTCGACCAGGTCGACGCTGGTGCCGAGGCGGCCCTCGGAGTCGCCGCCGGCGGGTTCGACGACGGCCTTGCCGACGCCCATCGCGCGGGCGACCTCGGCGGCGCCCTCGGCGAGCGTCGGGCTGTGCGAGATGAGCACGATGCCGACCATTCAGCCCTCCCCCGTGACGTCGGCGAGCCCGCGCAGCAGCAGGGCGGTGGACGAGGCGCCGGGGTCCATGTGCCCGACGCTGCGCGGCCCCAGGTAGCTGGCCCGCCCCTTGCGCGCCTGCATCGGCACGGTGTCCTCGGCGCCCCTGGCCGCCGCGCCGGCGGCGGCGCGCACGCAGCCGGCGAGGTCCGCGCCGTCCGCGAGCGCCGCCTCGTAGGCCGCGACGGCGGGCGCCAGCGCGTCGACCATCGTCTTGTCGCCCTCGGCGGCCTTCCCGAGGTCGCGGACGCCGTCCAGGGCGGCGCGGAGCGCGGCGCCGAGCGCGGCGGCGTCCACGTCCCCGGCGTCCCCGAGCGCCTTGCCCGCGCGGCGCAGCGCCGTCCCGTAGAGGGGGCCGGACGCGCCGCCGGTCTTGGACACGATGGCCCGCCCGGCGGCGATCAGCACCTTGCCGGGCGGGGCGTCCTCCGGGAGCGCGCCGGCGGCCGCGCGGAAGCCCCGGTCGAGGTTGTGGCCGTGGTCGCCGTCGCCGATGGCCGCGTCCAGCCGGGTGAGCCGCTCGGCGTCGGCGGAGACGAGCTCGGCCGAGTGCCGGATCCAGGCGGCGAGATCGGCGGCGTTCACCGGCCCCACCGCAGCCCGGGGGTCTCGACGGGGGCGTCCCACAGCCGGGTCAGCTCGGGCGTCACCCGGCACACGGTGATCATGCAGCCGGCCATCTCCAGGCTCGTCACGTACGGCCCGACCAGGCGGCGGACGACGGTCGCACCGTGCCCCTCCAGCCACTCGGCCGCCGCCGCGTAGGCGACGTACTGCTCGATGAGCGGCGTGCCGCCCATCCCGTTCACCAGCACGAGCACCTCGGCGCCGGCGAGCGGCATGTCCGCGTCGATCGCGCTCAGCGAGGCGTCCGCGATCTGCGCGGCCGTGCCGGCCTTGACCCGTTCCCGGCCGGGCTCGCCGTGGATGCCGATGCCGAGCTCCATCTCGCCCTCGCCCAGCTCGAACGTGGGCGTCCCGGCGGCGGGGACCGTGCAGGGCGACAGCGCGACGCCGAACGACCGGCTGCGCTCGTTCACCTCCCGCGCCACCGCCGCGACGGCGTCGAGGGCGGCGCCCTCCTCGGCGAGCGCACCGGCGATCTTCTCGGCGAACAGGGTGGCGCCCGTCCCCCGCCGCCCCGCGGTGAAGGTGCTGTCCTCCACGGCCACGTCGTCGTCGATGACGACGGACACGACCTCGATGTCCTCGTCCTCGGCCAGCTCGGCGGCCATCTGGAAGTTCATGACGTCGCCGGTGTAGTTCTTCACCAGGTGGAGGACGCCGGCGCCGCCGTCGACCGCCATCGTCGCCGCGATGATCTGGTCGGGCACGGGCGAGGTGAACACCTCGCCGCAGCAGGCCGCGTCCAGCATGCCGGGGCCGACGAACCCGGCGTGCAGCGGCTCGTGCCCGGACCCGCCGCCCGACACCAGGGCGACCTTCCCGGCGCGGGGCGCGTCCGCCCGCACGACGGTGCCGTTCCCGGGGTCGACGTTCAGCGAGGGGTGCGCGGCGGCCAGCCCGCGCAGCGCGTCGGAGACCACGTCCGCCGGGGCGTTGATGAGTTTGCGCATGCTCATGCTCTACCCCCGTGCGGCGCCGCGTCCCAGGCCCAATCGGAGATCGGCGGATCCGGATAGGTTGCATCCGTGAGCTCCTCCGCCGACACGGGACCCGTGTTCCTGTACGACTGCGACACCGGCATCGACGACGCGATGACGCTGCTCTACCTGGCCTCCCTCGTCCGGGCCGGCGAGGCGGAGCTGGCGGCCGTCGGGACGGTGCACGGCAACATCGACCCGCTGACCGGCGCGCTGAACACGCTGCGCGTGCTGGAGGCGGCGGGGATCACCGGGGGCGTGCCGGTCGCGGTGGGCGCGGCCCGGCCGATGGCGCAGGACGTCCACTACGCGCTCGACTGGCACGGGACGGACGGCCTCGGCGACACGCACCTGCCCGAGCCGGCCGGGCGGCCGGTGGCCGAGCCGGCGCCCGCGCAGATCGTCCGGCTGGCCCGCGAGCGGCCCGGGGAGCTGACGCTGCTGGCGACCGGCCCGCTGACGAACCTGGGCGCGGCGCTGCTGCTGGACGACGAGCTCCCGGCGCTGGTCCGCGAGGTCGTCGTCATGGGCGGCGCGTTCGGCCACCCCGGCAACATCACGACGCACGCCGAGGCGAACATCTGGCACGACCCCGAGGCCGCCGACCTCGTGTTCGCGGCGGACTGGCCGGTCGTGCTGGTGCCGCTGGACGCGACGCACCCGACCGCCGTGCACGACGAGTGGCTCGACCGGCTGGCCGCCCACGACGGCGAGGTCGCCCGGTTCGCCGCGCGCATCCTGAAGTTCTACGAGAACGCCTACACGCCGACGCTGAAGCGCCGGGGCGCGGTCATCCACGACGCGCTCGCCGCGATGCTGGCCGTCGACCCGGGCCTCGGCGAGTACGTCCACCGCGCCGTCCGGGTGGAGCTGCGCGGCGAGCTGACCCGCGGCACGACCGTGTGGGACGCGCGCTCGCTGCCCGCCGAGGACACCCGCCGCCCGGTCAGAATCGCGGTGGGCAGCGACGTGGCGGCGTTCCAGGAGCGCCTGCTCACGGCGCTGACCTCGTTCTGACGCCCGGCCCGCGCAACGCGGCGTCTTGATCTCCGGAGGTGCCGTGATCGTCCGCGGACCTTATCGTTGAACCGTGACCAACGTTCTGGACGACAGTCAGATGCAGCGGATCCTCGTGGTGATGGCGCACCCCGACGACGTCGACTTCGGCGCCGCCGGGACGGTGGCCGGCTGGACGGACCGGGGCATCGAGGTCGTCTACCTCATGGTCACCGACGGCGACGCGGGCGGCTTCGACGACGGCATCTCCCGGGAGGAGATGGCGACCCTGCGCCGGGAGGAGCAGCGCGCGGCGGCCAAGTGCGTCGGGGTGGGGGACGTCCGGTTCCTCGGGTACTCCGACGGCCGGGTGGAGGCGACGCTCGGCCTGCGCCGCGACATCGCCCGGGTGATCCGGCAGGTGCGGCCCGACCGGGTGCTGATGCCGAGCCCGGAGCGCAACTACGAGCGGATCTACCCCAGCCACCCCGACCACCGCGCGGTCGGCTCGGCCGCGCTCGACGCCGTCTACCCCGACGCCCGCAACCCGTACGCGTTCCCGGAGCTGCTCGCCGACGAGGGCCTGGAGGCGTGGACGGCGCGGGAGGTGTGGATCAGCGGCGGCCCCGTCGTGAACCACTACGTCGACGTCACCGGCCAGTTCGAGCGGAAGGTGAACGCGCTGCGCGCGCACGTGAGCCAGACGGGGCACATGGGCGACGGGCTGCCGGAGATGCTGCGCGGCTGGATGAGCGCGAACGCCGCGGCGGCGGGCCTTCCGGAGGGCCGGCTCGCCGAGTCCTTCCAGGTCGTCGACACCGCCTGAACCCCCCGGTTCCGGTCACACCATAAATACACTCCCTCACAAGCCGTAATTAACTGCAGATCGGGCATGTACCCCATGTGACAGAACACGGGGGTTGTCATGCCGTATGAGATCGAAGTGGCCGCCACCTCCGCCGCCGCGCCGGATGTGATCTTCAAGCATCTGTGCGCCGCGGAGGCGTGGGGCGAGTGGGGCGGCTTCTGGATCCGCGCCCGGCGCGAGGCCGACGGGACCGAGCACCCCAACGGGATCGGGGCCGTCCGGTCCGTCCCGCCGTGGCGCGAGGAGGTCGTGGCCTGGGACCCGCCGCGGCACTACGGGTACGTCGCGCTGGCCGGGCCGCCGCGGCGCCGCGTCCGGGCTGACGTGACGCTGGAGCCCTGCCCGGCGGGCACGCTGATCCGCTGGCGCGGCGAGATCGACGGGTTCCCGGGCACCGGGCCGTTCACGCGGGCGGCGCTGCGCCGCCGGTTCGCCGGCTACGCGCGCCGGGTGGCCCGGCACGCCGAACGCTGTGAGCCGGGCTGCCCGGCCCGCCTTCCGGGCGTCCTCTAGCGGCTTTCCGGCCACCACGGCCGCACGGATTCGGGGGGATCGATGCGCCGTCATATCATCGTGCTCGCCTTGGCCGCGGGCGCCGCCGGGGCGGGGCTCACCGCCCACTGGATCGCCTCGGACGCACCGCAGCGCAGGAGCGGTGCGGCCGTCGGCGCCACCGGATCGATCACGGCCGGGCGGGGGGCGGCCGTGGGTGAGGACGAGGCCGGGCCGTTCGACGCCTGGGCGCTGCGCCAGGCCGTCCGCGCCTATCTCCGGACGCGGCCGGGAAGGGCCGGGGTGATGGCGAAGGACCTGCGCACCGGGCTGTCCTTCGGCGAGAACGAGAACGGCAGGTTCGTCACCGCCAGCATCATCAAGGTCGACATCCTGGCGAGCCTCGTCCTGCAGCGGCAGCGCGGCCACCGCGGCCTGAGCGCGGGGCAGCGCGAGCTGGCCGGGCGGATGATCCGCGAGAGCGACAACGGCGCGGCGGACGTCCTGTACTCGGCGGCCGGCTACGGCGACGGCGTCAGGAAGACCAACAAGGCGTTCGGGCTGAAGAAGACGAAGCCGTTCCCCACCTCGTGGGGTTCGTCCCTCACGACGCCGGGCGATCAGGTGCGTCTGCTGACGAACCTGGTCTCCGGCGAGAGCCCCATCAAGTCCTCGGGCCGCCAGTACATCCTGGGGCTGATGGGCTCGGTCATCGACGAGCAGGCGTGGGGGGTGAGCGCGGCGGCCCGGCCGGGCGACAGGGTCGCGCTGAAGAACGGCTGGGCGCCGATCCGCAACCAGGGGAACGGCTGGGCGGTCAACAGCGTCGGCCGCGTCACCGGAGGCGGCCACGACTTCCTCATCGCGGTGTGCAGCGGCGACAACCCCGCGATGGAGGCCGGCGTCTCGACGGTCGAGCACGTGGCCGAGATGGTCGTGAGCACCATGCGCGATTCGCGCTGAACGTCTCGCGCTGAACCTCTCGCTGAACGGGGCGTCCCGGGCCCGGGCGGCGGGCCGGCCGCCCGGCGGACGCCGGGGACGTCAGCGGCGCAGCGGGCGGGTGAGCTTCGTGCCCTCGTCCGCCGCCACGGCGACGCAGGTGACGGTGCGGTCACCCTGCCGCCACGACTCGTCGGTCGGGTAGTAGTAGGAGTTTGCGAGGCCGTCCGCCGCCGGATCGCGGCTGATCCTCGCCCGGGTGCGGATCTTGCAGCCGTCCGCGGCCATCTGCCGCAGCTGCGACTCCGGCGGCAGCGCGGTGCCGGGCAGCCGGAAGACCGCCGTCACCTCGCCGTCGTGCGGCGACGTGCACGGGACGATCTTGACGCTCTCGACCTGGACCGGCTCCGTCGCGGACGGTGCGGCCGCGGTCGTGCTGTCGTTGATGCAGTCGCCGAGCTTCATCTTCTGCGCGTCCACCTCCTTCGGCTTGGTCCCGGTCACGCGGGGCGCGGCTCCGGCTCCGTCGGAGGAGTCGCTGTTCGCGGCGAGGACGCCGACGGTGATGCCCGTGACGATCCAGAGCGAGGACAGGACGATGCCGGCCGTCGCGAGACCGCGCCCGCGTCCGCCGTTCCGGCCGATCTGGCTCAGCGCGATCACGCCGAGGATGATCCCGAGGACGCCGAGGCAGCCGAGCAGCCCGGTGATGAAGGCGGCGACCGCCAGGCCGTTGGTCGACTCGTTCCGGTACGGGGAGCCGTAGCCGGGGCCGGGCGGCGCCGGAGGGGGCGGAGGCGGAGGCGATGAGTAGGGCGGCTGGGAACCCGGATATCCGGGTCCGGGGGGTGGATATGCCATGACCAGCGACTGTATCGGCCGCCGATAACGGTTTAAGCCGAGATGCCTGCTATACGGCTTACACGAGCTATCGGGTCACACCAGGCGGCGGGCGGCGGCCCAGCGCGACAGCTCGTGCCGGTTCGACAGCTGGAGCTTGCGCAGCACGCTGCTCACGTGCGTCTCCACCGTCTTCACCGAGATGAACAGCTCCTTCGCGATCTCCTTGTAGGCGTAGCCGCGCGCGATCAGCCGCAGCACCTCCCGCTCCCGCTGGGTGATCTGGTCCAGCTCCGGGTCGACCGCCGGGACGTCGGTGGCGGCGAACGCGTCCAGCACGAAACCGGCGAGGCGCGGCGAGAACACCGCGTCGCCCTCCGCGACCCGGCCGATCGCGTCCGTCAGCTCCGGCCCCGAGATCGTCTTGGTGACGTAGCCGCGTGCCCCGCCCCGCACGACCCCGATCACGTCCTCGGCCGCGTCCGACACCGACAGGGCGAGGAACTTGGACGGGACGGCGCCGTGCAGCCGCCGCAGCACCTCGATGCCCCCTCCGCCGGGCAGGTGGACGTCCAGCAGCACCACGTCCGGCTGCGTCGCGCGGATCACCGCGACCGCCTCGTCCACGTCGCCGGCCTCGCCGACGATCTCGACGCCGCCGCCCAGCTCCGCCTTGACGCCCGTCCGGAACATCTGGTGGTCGTCGACCAGCACGACCCTCTTCAACGCCTCACTCACACCTGCTCCTTCGAGGGGGGACGACCCCCCACACCCCCCGGCTCGCTCCGCTCACACCATGCTCCTTCGAGGGGGGACGACCCCCCACACCCCCCGGTTCGCTCCGCTCACACCATGCTCCTTCGAGGGGGGACGACCCCGCACCGCCCGGCTCATGATTTCTTGATCTCCAAGCGGACCTCCGTGCCCTCGCCCGGCGCGGTGCGGACGGTCGCCTTGCCGCCGTTGCGCTCCATACGTCCGATGATGGACCCTCGCACGCCCATCCGGTCCTCCGGAACCTGGTCGAGGTCGAATCCCTTGCCGCGGTCGCGGATGAAGACGGCGACCTCGTCGCTGTCCACCTCCGCGTACACCGACACCGACGGCGCCTCCGAGTACTTCGCCGCGTTCACCATCGCCTCCCGCGCCGCCTGCAGCGCCGCGCCGAGCCGCTCGTCCAGCGCGGTGTCGCCCACGCACACGATCTCGACCGGCACGCCGTGGTCGTCCTCGACCTCCCCCGCGACCTCCTTGATCGCGGCGGCGAACGTCTGGTCGGGGTCGGCGCGCGGCTGGTACAGCCAGGTCCGCAGCGTCCGCTCCTGGGACCGGGCGAGCCGCTGCACCTCCCGCGTGTCGTGCGCGTTCCGCTGGATCAGCGTCAGCGTGTGCAGCACCGAGTCGTGGATGTGCGCGGCCAGCTCGGCGCGCTCCTGGGAGCGGATGCGCTCGTGCCGCTCGGCGTCCAGGTCCTGCCAGAGGCGCACCACCCAGGGCGTCACGATCACCGCGACCCCGGTCAGGATGATCGCCATCGCGATGATCACGGACCGCGCCTGGTCGGCGTCGACGTTCTGCACCACGACGCCGCCGATGCCGCCCACCACCAGCAGCAGGCCGAGCACGCTGCGCAGCCAGCGCTCGCGCAGCGGCAGCGTCCACCGCTGCCGCTGGTCGCGGTCGGCCTGCTGCCACAGGATCGCGGCGCCGACGGCGCCGACGACGAACGGCCACAGCGCCCACTGCACGACCCCGGCGGCGCCCCACGGCAGTACCGCGAGCCCCAGCGTGACCGCGACGTAGGCGAGCAGCTGGCCCCAGTCGCGGCCGCGCCGCCGCGCGGCCGGCGGGGCCTTCTCCGGCGCGGGCACGAGGATCCAGAACGCGGCGTACGCGGCGACGCCGAGCCCGCTCGCCACCGTCAGCAGCACGAACGCGGCCCGGACGAGCACCACGTCCACGCCGAGGTGGTCGGCGAGGCCGCCGCACACGCCGGCCACGAGCCTGCTCTCGGCCGAGCGCTCCAGCCGCGGCGCCCGCGCCTCGCTCGGCTCGGCGGCCGGCTGCTCGGCCATCTCCCGGCTCACGGCCGTCCCCTCCTCGGCTCTCCCACGCCATCGATCGTCACACGCCGCGGCCCGTCCCGCATCAGGGACGTACCCCGGAACCGGGCTCAGGGTCGGTTCAGGGACGTCCCCGATACCGCGCGGCCCCCGCGACGGGCGACGATGGCAGGCATGGAAGGCGAGCAGAAGACGCGAGAGCGGACGGACAGGGGCTACCAGCGGCTGACGCGGGACGCGGACCGGCGGCTGGCCGCCGGGGTGTGCACCGGCCTCGGCCGCTACACCGGAATCGACCCCGTGGTCTTCCGCGTGGGCTTCGCGATCCTCGTGCTGGCGCACGGGCAGGGCGTCCTGCTCTACATCGCGGCGGCGCTGCTGATGCCGGCGACCCCCGGCGAGTCGTCGCTCGCGGAGCAGTTCTTCAAGCGGTGGTTCGACGCGCAGGCCGTCCTGTCGATCCTGGGCGCGCTGCTGTGCGTCGGCGTCGCACTGACCCTGTTCGGCGGCGCCTACACCGACGCGCTCGCCGTCATGGTGGTGTTCGGGCTGGTACTGGTCGTCGCGCACTCGCGGGGCGCGGACCTGGTGGCCGCGGCGCGGTCGGTCCCCGAGCGGCTGGCGGGGCACCCGCCGGAGCCGTCCGCCGCGTGGACGCGGACGGAGGACATCACCGTCGGCGGCGTGTCCCTCTCCAAGAACCCGCCCGCGGAGCCGCCGGCCGGCGGGCTGCCCGGCGGCATGATCGACCTCGCCGTGTACTCCGCCACCCGCGCCGACGCCCCCGCCGGCGAGGCGCGGGCGGCGGAGAAGGCCCACGGGAAGGCCCCCGGGAAGGCCCGCGAGGGCGGGTGCGGCGGCCGGTCGCCGGCGGCCGCGATCACGCTGCTGCTGGCCATGGCCGCGGGCGCGGCGATGATCCCCGTCGCGAAGGGCCACCCGGCCCCCGACTCCTGGCTGATCGTCATGGCGCCCGCGCTCGCGGTCGTCGGGCTCGGCCTCGTCCTCGGCGGCTGGTTCCGCACGCACGGCCTCGCCACGGCGGGCACCCTGCTGACCCTGAGCATGCTGACGACGACCGTGGTGGGCGACATGCCGCGCAACGCCGAGTACGGGGACATCGACTGGCGCCCCACCGACGCGTCCCAGACGAACCAGACCTACAAGGTCGGCGTCGGCCAGGGCGACCTGGACCTCACCGCCCTCCCGATGGCCCCCGGGCAGCGCATCGTGATCGACGCGCAGGTGGGCCTCGGCGGGCTCGCGGTCACGGTCCCGGACGCCGCCCGCGTCATGGTCGACGCGAAGATCGCGCTCGGCGACCTGCGCATCCAGCACCGGACGACGAGCGGGCCGAACGCGAAGGTCACCCGCGTCCTGGAGCCGGAGACGCCGGGTGCGAACCCGCCGGTGATCGAGCTGCGGATCCGCGGCAAGGTCGGAGACGTGGACGTGCACCGTGCCTAGGAGGCGGAACGTGAACGACGACGCGACCAAGCGGTACCGGTTCGACCCGGCGGGGCCGGTGACCGGAGTGTTCTTCCTCGCCCTCGCCGGGCTGTTCCTCGCCGAGGGCCTGACGGACGAGCCCGTCCTGTCGGCCACGGTGCTGGCCCCCGCGGTGCTGATCGGGCTCGGCCTCGTCGGGACCGTCCGGGTGCTGACCCGCGGACGCCGCCGCCACCTGCGCTGACCGGACCTCCCGGCGCGTCGGAGCGCGAAGTACTGTGATTCCGACGGCACGTTACGGGATGGGGTTCGATGTCTGGGCAGACCGGGACGCCGGAGGCGGGCGGCACGGAGGTGCTGCCGGGGTCCCGCTCGGCGCTCGACCCGGGCCGCGCCATCAAGCCCGGACGGCACGGCCTCTCCCCCGAGACCGTCGCCGGCATCCAGCGCGAACGGCTGATCGACGCGTTCGTCCAGGTCGCCTCCGAGCGCGGCTACGCGCACACCACGATCAGCCGCGTCACCGAGGGCGCCGGGGTCACGAAGAAGACGTTCTACGCGCACTTCACCGATCTGGACGAGTGCTTCCTCGCCGCCTACCAGCGCGGCATGGACATCCTGCTGCGGCGCATGACGCAGGCGTACGAGGCCGCCCCCGACCGGCCCGACGGCATCCACGCGGCGCTGCGCACGCTGCTCGCCGCCCTGGCCCGCGAGCCGCGCTTCGCCCGGGTGTCGCTGGTGGAGGTGAACGCGGCGGGCCCGCAGGTCCGGCAGGCGCGGCTGGACAACCTCGCCCGGTTCCGCGCGTTCCTCACCGGCCCGTCGCTGCCGCCCGTCCCGGTCGCCGTGGTGGACGCGATCGTCGGCGGCATCTACAGCGCGATCCACGTGCAGATGGAGACGGGCGAGGCCGACGAGCTCCCGTCGCTGCTGCCGTCCCTGACCTACTTCGCGCTGCTCCCGCTGATCGGCCGCGAGGCCGCCGCCCGCTACCTCGCCGACGCGCCCCGCTGAGCTCAGCGGGCGTGCAGGCTGACCGCGAAGGCCGGCCCCGGGTTCGTGAGCGCCTGCGGGCCGGCGTGGACGCGGACCCGGTTGGCGCGCAGCGGCCGCTCGGTGACGCCGCGCTCGGTCATCGCGACGACGGCCAGCTCGCCCGCGACCAGGGTGCTGACGCCGCCGTGCACGGTCCCCCCGTGCCCGGGCGGCCAGGTGGTCAGCCAGGCCCCGCCGTCCAGCGGGACGTCCCGCGGGCGGTCGGCGTCGAACCGGACGAGCCGCCACCACTCGTCGGGGCGGGCGGCGAGCGCGCGGACGCGGGCGGCGAGCTGCCCGGCGGTCGGCGGGCGGACGGCGGCCGCGCGGCCGTGCGGGTCGTCCTGGCCGCGCATGGTGAGATCGGGAACCACGGAGAGGTCCATGGGGGAAGTCCTTCGTGTACGTGTGTCGGCCGGTCAGAGCGGGTTCAGCGACGACACGAAGGACACAGCGCGCTGGCCGCGCGGCGCAGGGCCACGGGGCGGTCGGTCGACGCGCGCAGAGTCACGCACCCAAGAAGACACTCGGTGACCGCCCGTTGTCAAACCGATCACCCCGGCCGATGATCACGTGTCGGCGGGGCGGTGGAGGCGGCGGTCCGGCGGCGCGGCGATCGTGCTGACGACGGCATCGTCGGTCCGATAACCTGGTCGGTTTTGCTTCGCGCGCAGGGGCCATGATTAGGCCAGACGTCGGTAAATAGGCGACGTCAGGGGCTAGTACGGGATTCAACCGCGGCATAGGTTCGTACCGTCGCCTTCCACGGAGGTGGCCCCGATGACGTGGCCTGACCAGCGCGCCCCGCCCAGGGGACGTCTCTTCCATGTCCACCCCGAGACGTCCCTGGGAGAAACGCATGCCACGAATCCGTGTCGAGGTCGACGGAACGACGTACGAGGACGACGTCGAGCCGCGCCTCCTTCTCGTCCACTATCTGCGCGAACGGCTGGGGAAGGTCGGGACCCCGGTCGGGTGCGACACCAGCAACTGCGGGGCCTGCACCGTCCTGATGGACGGGATGAGCGTGAAGAGCTGCTCCGTGCTGGCCGTCCAGGCGGACGGCCGCGACGTGACGACCGTCGAGGGCCTCGGCGTCGACGGCGCCCCGCACCCCATGCAGCGGGCCTTCCACGAGGAGCACGCGCTCCAGTGCGGCTACTGCACGCCCGGCATGATCATGGCGTCGCTGGATCTGCTGCGCGAGAACCCCGACCCGTCCGATGAGGAGGTCCGGGAGGGGCTCGAAGGGAACCTTTGCCGGTGCACCGGCTACCAGAACATCGTCAAGGCGGTGCGGCGGGCGGCGAGCGAGATGCGCGAGCCCGCCGGGCAGGAGGTGACGCCGTGACCGTGCAGGAGGTGGGCAGCCCGCGCAGGCGGTCGGAGGACGCCCGGCTCATCACCGGGCGGACCCGCTGGACCGACAACATGACCCCGGCGGGGACGCTGCACGTGGCGTTCCTGCGCAGCCCGCACGCGCACGCGCGGATCACGGGCGTCGACACCTCGCGCGCGAAGCAGAGCCCCGGCGTGGTCGCCGTGTTCAGCGGTCAGGACTTCGCCGACGAGCAGGGGTCGCTGCCGTGCGCCTGGGTCGTGACCGAGGACATGAAGCACCCCGACCACCCGCCCATGGCGGTGACCGAGGTGCGCTACGTCGGCGAGCCGGTCGCCTGCGTCGTGGCCCGCGACAAGGCCGCGGCCGTGGACGCCTTGGAAGAGATCGACGTCGACTACGAGCCGCTGTCCGCGGTTGTGGACATGGAGGCGGCACTGGCCGAGGGCGCCGACCTCGTCCATGAGGACCTCGGGACCAACAAGTCCTACACATGGGTGTTCGAGAACGGGGATCTCGACGCCGCGATGAGGGACGCGCCGGTCGTCATCGAGCGCCGCTACGTCCAGCAGAGGCTGATCCCCACGGCGATGGAGCCGAGGTCGGTCCTGTGCGTCCCCGACGGCGACGAGTTCACGCTGTACTCGGCCACGCAGATCCCGCACATCCTGCGGCTCATGCTGGCCACGGTCACCGGCATCCCCGAGCACCGGATCAGGGTCGTCGCACCGGACGTCGGCGGCGGCTTCGGTTCCAAGCTTCAGGTGTACGGGGAGGAGGTCATCGCGCTGCTGCTGGCCCGCAGGCTCGGCCGCCCGGTCAAGTGGTCGGAGACGCGCAGCGAAGGCAACATGACCGTCCACCACGGACGCGACCAGATCCAGCGGCTCACGCTCGCGGCCGACCGCGACGGCCGGATCCGCGGCCTGAAGGTGGACCTGCTGGCCGACATGGGGGCGTACCTCATGCTGGTCACGCCCGGCATCCCGCTGCTGGGCGCGTTCATGTACAACGGCATCTACAAGATGGACGCGCTGTCGTTCACCTGCACGGGCGTGTTCACGACGAAGACGCCCACGGACGCGTACCGGGGCGCGGGCCGTCCCGAGGCCACCTACGCGATCGAGCGCCTCATGGACGAGCTCGCGAACGAGCTGGGCATGGACCCCATCGACGTGCGGCGCCGCAACTGGATCCGGCACGAGGAGTTCCCGTACGAGACGATCGCGGGCCTCACCTACGACTCCGGCAACTACGAGGCCGCGACGGACAAGGCCCTGGAGCTGTTCGAGTACGACAAGCTCCGCGCGGAGCAGGCCGACCGGCGCGAGCGGCAGGACCCGGTGCAGCTCGGCATCGGGGTGTCCACGTTCACGGAGATGTGCGGGCTCGCGCCGTCCCGCGTGCTGGGCTCGCTGTCGTACGGCGCCGGCGGCTGGGAGCACGCGGCGGTGCGCGTCCTGCCGTCCGGCAAGGTCGAAGTGATCACGGGTTCGTCCGCGCACGGCCAGGGCCATGAGACGGCCTGGGCGCAGATCACCGCGGACAGGCTCGGCGTCCCGTTCGAGGACGTGAAGGTCCTGCACGGCGACACGGCGATCTCGCACAAAGGCATGGACACCTACGGTTCCCGCTCGCTGGCCGTGGGCGGGGTCGCGCTGTTCTCCGCCTGCGACAAGGTCGTCGACAAGGCCCGGAAGGTCGCGGCGCACCTGCTGGAGGCGTCCGAGCAGGACCTCGAGTTCACCGGCGGGCGGTTCAGCGTCCGCGGCGTCCAGGACGAGGGCAAGACGCTGCAGGAGGTCGCGCTGGCCGCGTTCGCCGCGCACGACCTGCCGGACGGCATCGAACCCTCGCTGGACTCCGACGCCACGTTCGACCCGGAGAACTTCTCCTTCCCGCACGGCACGCACCTCTGCGCGGCGGAGGTCGACACCGAGACGGGCATGGTGAAGATCCGCAAGTACGTGGCGGTGGACGACGTCGGCAAGGTCGTCAACCCGCTCATCGTGGAGGGGCAGGTCCACGGCGGGCTCGCGCAGGGCATCGCCCAGGCCCTCTACGAGGAGGCCGTGTACGACGCGGAGGGCAACCTCACGACGACGACCATGGCCGACTACCTGATCCCGTCGGCCGCGGACCTGCCGACGTTCACGACCGACCGCACCGAGACGCCCGCGACGACCAACCCCATGGGCGTCAAGGGCGTCGGCGAGGCGGGCACGATCGCCTCGACCCCGGCGGTCGTCAACGCGATCGTGGACGCGCTGCGCCCGCACGGCGTGCACGACGTGGCGATGCCGTGCACGCCGGAGCGCGTCTGGCGCGCGCTGCGCGGAGAAACGGAACCGGCCGCCGCGCAACCGGGCGCGGCGGGCGGCCTGGGCTCGGCCGGAGGTGACCAGTGATCCCCGCGACGTTCGACTACGTGCGGCCCGCCTCGGTGGACGACGCCGTCAGGGCGCTGTCCGACGCGGGCGAGGACGCGAAGGTGCTGGCGGGCGGGCAGAGCCTGATGCCGCTGCTGCGGATGCGGCTCGCCATCCCGGACGCGCTGATCGACCTCGACCGGATCGACGGGCTCCGGGAGATCCGCGACGACGGCGACGCCATCGTGATCGGCGCGATGGCGACGCACCACCAGGTGATCCGCGATCCGCTGGTGCGCGAGCACGTCCCGCTGATCGCGGAGACGACGGAGACGGTCGCCGACCCGGCCGTCCGGCACCGCGGCACGTTCGGCGGGTCGCTCGCGCACGCCGACCCGGCGGGCGACCTCCCGGCGGTCGCGCTGGCGCTGGACGCGGTGTTCCTCGTCCGGTCCGTGCGCGGCGAGCGGGAGATCCCCGCGTCGGAGTTCTTCGTCGACTGGATGACGTCGGCGATGGAGCCGGACGAACTGCTCGTGGGCGTGCGCGTGCCCAAGCTGGGCGCGGGCTGGGGCGTCCACTACGAGAAGTTCCACCGGACGGCGCAGGCGTGGGCGATCGTCGGCGTGGCGTGCGCGGTGCGCCGCAACGGCGACGGGATCGAGGACGCGCGGGTCGCGCTGACCAACATGGGCCCGGCGCCCGTGCGCGCCAGTGCGGTGGAGACCGCCGTCAGGGGCGGCCCCGCCGCGGAGGACGCGTTCCGGACGGCCGCCGCGCAGGCCGCGGAGGGCACCGAACCGCCCACCGACCTGCACGGGTCGGCGGAGTACCGGGCGCATCTGGCGACGGTGCTCACCGCGCGGGCGCTCGCCGCCGCGGCGGGCTGACCGGCACGGTTGACCGGCACGGCTGACCGGCACGGTTGACCGGCACGATCGTGCGGCCGGGTCCCGCGGGGCCCGGCCGCATGATCCTCGCGGCCCCGGGTAACGGATCGCCTGTCGGCGGACCCGACTGGCGACGGGACGGGGCGCCGCCGTAAGGTCGCGGACAAGTTCTCCGGACGATAAGGACATTGATCATGGAGCTCGACCACGATTTCACCGTCCCCGTACCGGTGGATCAGGCCTGGTCGGTGCTGCTCGACGTGGAGCGGGTCGCGGCCTGCATGCCGGGCGCGACCCTCGATTCGGTCGACGGCGAGGAGTATTCGGGCCGGATGAAGGTGAAGGTCGGCGCGATGACCATCACCTACCGGGGGACCGCGCGGATCGTCTCGGCGGACGAGTCGGCCCGGGTGGTGACGATGGAGGCGTCGGCGAAGGAGGCCCGCGGCTCCGGCACGGCGGCGGCGACCGTCCAGGCGCGGCTGCACCCGCGGGACGACGGCACGACGCGGGTGACCGTGCACACCAAGCTGAACGTGACCGGGCGGCCCGCGCAGTTCGGCCGCAACATCCTGTCCGAGGTCGGCTCGAAGATCATTTCACGGTTCGCGAAGGCGCTGGCGGCCGAGCTGGAGTCGTCCGGCGTGACGGCCGCGCCCGCGGCGCCCGCCGAGAGTCCCGCGGAGGCCGCGCGGCCGGAGGCGGAGGCCGGCACCGGGGCGGCGGCCGAGGAGCCCGGGGAGCCGGCCGACAAGCCGGGCCCGGTGAAGGCGACGGACGAGGCCGCGGCCAGGGCGGAGGCGGCCGTGCCGGCGTCCGCGCCGGAGCGTCCCGCCCGGCGGCTGCACGTGGCCGACGAGGACGACGCGATCGACCTGCTGGAGGTCGCGGGGCCGTCGGTCGCCAAGCGGGCGCTCCCGGCGGCGGGCGGGCTGGTCGCGCTGCTGCTGGCGATCCGGTTCCTCGTCCGGCGGCGGCGCCGCAAGCGCTGACGCCCGCCGCGGGCGGACCGGCCGGGCACAGCGGCGGGTCAAACCGGGGTCAACGATCGGCCGCGGACGGCGGCGACGGTGGCACGGGCCGCCGCCGATGCCGTCGGCTTGTCCCGTGGACGCCATCGAGCTTCAGCGGATCGCCCGGATCGAGGACGACAACTGGTGGTACCGCGAGCGGCGGGAGATCCTGTCCGCCGAGCTGCTGCGGTTCAGCACGCCCGGCGCGGCCGTCGACATCGGCGCGGCGTCCGGCGCGCACTGCCGGGTGCTGGCCGAGCACGGCTGGCGCGCGACCGGCATCGACCTGAGCCCGGACGCCGTGGCGCTGGCCCGCGCCCGCGGCGTCGAGGCGTACCAGGGCGACGCCCGCTACCTGCCGCTGCCGCCGTGCGAGTACGACCTGGCGCTCGCACTGGACGTCCTGGAGCACATCGAGGACGACGCGCGGGCCGCGGCGGAGATCGCGCGGGTGCTGCGGCCGGGCGGGATCGCGCTGCTGTCCGTGCCGTGCGACATGGCGCTGTGGTCGGCGCGCGACGTGGCGCTCGGCCGGGTCCGCCGCTACTCCCGCCGCGCGCTCGCCGATCTGGTCGAGGGCGCGGGGCTGGTGCTGGAGGCGGTGTGGAGCCGGGGCGTGCTGCTCCGTCCGCTGCTGCGCCTGCTCAGGCACCGGACGGCGCGCCGCGAGGACCTGGCGCCGCTGCATCCGCTCGCCGACGAGGCGCTGCGGCTGTCGGCCGCGCTGGAGCGCCGCCTGCCGGTGGTGTGCGGGCGGCCGGGGGTGTGGCTGTTCGCGCGGGCGCGCCGCCCCGGCTGACACGTCGGGTGAGGCCGGCACGTCAGGTGAAGACGCGGTCGACGACGCGGGCCGCGGCGTGGCCGTCGTCGTACGGGCAGTACTTCACGAAGAACCGGCCGTAGGCGTCGGCGTACCGCTCCTCGCTGTCGGGTGCGGCCTTGACGGCTTTGGCGAGTTCCGCGGACGTCCTCACGACCGGTCCGGGCGCCTCCGCCACCAGGTCGAAGTACAAGCCGCGCACATGGTCGCGGTAGCGCTCCAGGTCGTAGGTGAAGAACACCATCGGGCGGCCCAGGATGGCGTAGTCGAACATGGCGGACGAGTAGTCCGTGACGAGCACGTCGGCCGCCATGTAGAGCTCGGCGATGTCGGGGTAGCGGGACACGTCGATGACGAAGCCGTCCGCCGCCGGACGGTCCTTGTCGGTGACAAGGTGATGTGTGCGCAGGAGCAGGACGTGGTCGTCGCCCAGAGTCTGCCGCACGGTCTCCACGTCCAGCTCCAGTGAGAAGCCCTGCCTACCGGGTCCGTGGCGCCGGTCGTCCCGCCATGTCGGCGCGTAGAGGACGGCCTTCTTGCCGTCGGGGATTCCCAGGCGCTTGCGTACGCGGGTCCCGACGCTCTCCCATTCGGGGGTGCTGAGGATGTCGTTGCGCGGATATCCGGTCTCCAGGATCTCCCCGTCGTAGCGGAACGCGCGGCGCATGATCTGGGTGGCGTAGGGGCTCGGGGACACCAGCAGGTCCCAGCGCGGCACCTCCCACTCCATCCAGTCATGCCTCTCGGTGCGCTGGTAGGGCACGTCCCGCAGGTCGTGGGCGAGGCGCTTGAGCGGGGTGCCGTGCCAGGTCTGGACGTAGGTCTGGCCGTCGCGCTTGAAGTACCAGGGCGGGAGCCCGTGGTTGGTGACGATGTACCGTGCGCGCGCAAGGACGCGGTAGTGCTCGCGGCTTCCGGCCAGGACGGTCCTGGTCTTCACATCCGTCGTGAAGTCGATGGAGAACTGGCCGTCCTGGGCGATCCACACGCATTCGAGGTCGGGGTTGCGCCGGGCGAGTTCCTCGTAGACGGCCCTGGGGCTGCAGCTGTACTGGGTCCCGTCGTAGCTGTCGAAAACGACGAGGTCCGTCAGCGGGCTTCGCAGGTAGACGGGGTAGTCGCGCTGCTGGAGCAGGAGTTGCGCGTGGCCGCCGCGCTCGTCGTCGCCCAGGGCGGGACGGCTGTGCAGCGTCAGCGCGTCGGTCTGGTGCACGCCGAGCTCGAACTCGTGGGTGCCGACGCGGCGCCGGGCGGGCAGGGCGGGGATCGCCTCCCGCTCGACGACGACCGCCACCTCGCCGGAACGCGTGCGGGCCAGCACGTCCCAGGTCCCGCTGCGCAACGGGAGGTCGGTGCCGAACACGGCCATGGCCGCGGGCGTGAAGGCGGCGGTGAACCGGTTCTGCTCCCAGGCGGCGGGGACGTGGTGCTCGTCGCCGGACCGGCGCCGCCGCAGGATGAGGCGGTCGGGCCGGTCCTCGGGGTCCGCGAAGTCGCCGGTGAGGGTGAGGAGCCCGGCGGCGTCCCACCCGGCGGCCCGGACGACGGGGCGGGCGGTGCGCTCGACGGCGCGCAGGTTGCCGAACGCCGTCCGCGTGAGCGCCAGCTCGCGGCCCCGCCCGGGGAGGGCGAGCCGGACGGGCCTGACGTTGCTCGCGACGGTGAGCCGCAGCGGGCCGCCCTCGCCGGTCAGCCGGAGGTCCCAGTCGATGGCATCCCGCAGGTGCGGCTGGTGAGGGGCGGGGCCGTCCCGAACGGAGGTGAGGAACTCCAGCGGGAGCCGCGCCGTGAAGTCGAACCCGGTGCCCTCCGCCATGCGCAGGACGGCCGACTGGCGCAGCGTCACCTCGCCGCGGATCTCCTCTCCCCCGTGCCGGCGGGCCGCGACCATGGCGGCGCCGGCGCCGAGGGCGCGGCGCGTCCAGCCGGTCAGTTCGAGCACGTCCCCGTCGCGGCGGATCCGGGTGAGGACGGCCTTGGCCCGCTTGACGTGCACGGCGAACACGTCGTCGTCGCCCGCGGCCGGCTGGACGGCGACGTGCTCGTCCACCTGCCGCGCCGCCGTCCAGCGCACGGCAGGGGCGGTCGCGGTCAGCCGCTGCACCGCCCTGCGCCCCGCCGTGGACACCTCGGCCAGCAGCTCGTAGGTGGCCGTCCGCCATTCGTCGCCGTCCAGCAGGTACTCGGGCTCCACCCTCACGGTGAACCCGGACCAGTCGTAGGAGACGTTCGACTGGCCGGACCGTGCCGTGACCTCCGGGCAGCGGGTCCGTTCCACGGGCAGCCGCACCTCCCTGCCGGTCTTCACGTCCCGCATCCAGACGCGTATACGGGAGTCGGCCGCCGCGGACACGTCGAACCTGTCGAAGTGGGCGTGCCCCTCGACGATGAGGGTGTCGACGTCCCATTCGACGCGGTCGACGTCCGCCCACAGGCCGATCTCGTCGGTGACGTCGTAGACGTCCAGGGGGATGGCGCGTTCGGCGTCGTCGAAGAAGGGGTAGCGGGCGTACCAGCGCGGGCGCAGGCGGCCCCTGGGCACGATCGGGACGTCCTGGAGGCCGCCCTCCTCGAACTTGAGCACTTCGAGCAGCTCGGGCAGCATGCGCTCGCCCAGCAGGTGCAGGGCCAGGCGCCGGATCGCGTCCAGCCCGTGGGCGGCTGAGCGGTCCGCGTCGGCGACGACCTCGGCACCCAGCTCGACCAGGCGCTCGCGCTCCTCCCACGTGGCGGCGGGCAGGGCGAGCATCAGCTCGCGCACGTCCAGGTCGAGCGCGTACATGTCGTGGACGGCCAGAAGCTCGGGCGCGTGGTCGTGGACAAAGTTCCGGACCTTCGCGAGCGTCGCCATCCGTTCGGTGACGTGCGCCGGGTCAGGGCGGAGCCGGGGTGCCGTCCCGGGGCGGTCGCGCCAGAAGTAGACGGTCGTGTCGAGGACGTCCACGGCGGTGGCCAGCAGCTGGGTCTGGACGGCGACCAGGGCGTCCTGGTCCGTGCCGAGCTCGAAGCTGTGCGCGTCCCAGAACGACCGCCGGTACACCTTGTTCCACAGCGTCCGGTCTTGCAGGAGCGCCGGGTGGCGGGTCACGTGCGTCAGCTTCATCGTCTTCGCGTAGGGCTCGCTGTGGAGCGGGGACTGCCACACCTGCTCCTCGTCCAGGCACATGACGTTTCCGCCGGCGAGGTCCGATCCCGTCGAGTCGAGGGTGCCGACCAGCAGTTCACAGGCGTAGGGCGGCAGCGCGTCCTCCCCGTCCGCGAAGGCGAGGTACCTGCCCTTGGCCTGCTCCACGCCGGCGTCGGCCGCCGCGACGTCGGGGCCGGGCTGGAGCAGCGCGAAGCGGTCGTCGTGCCCGGCGAACTCCTTGGCGACCAGCGCCTCGCCGGCGCCGGCGCCGTCGTCCACCATGAGCACCTCGACATCGCGCAAGGTCTGCCCTGCGAGCGACTCCAGGCACTCGGCGAGGCGGCCGCCGGTGCTGCGGAACGGGACGACGATGCTGATCTGCGGGGACACGAGCGACTCCGTGTGGGGTGAGCGGGGTTTGCGGGAGCGGGTTGCGGGGGTGGCCGCACGGCCGGTTCCGTGCGGCGGGGTCAATGGCCGGATCGCAGGACCCGGTCGAGGACGCGGGCGGCGGCGCGGCCGTCGTCGTGCGGGCAGTACCGGGCGGCGAAGGCGGCGCGGGCCTCCCGGTACCCGGCCTCCAGCGCGGCCGGGTCGCGCAGCGCCTCGACGACCTCCCGGGACGTGCTCAGCAGCGGTCCGGGCGCCTCCGCGTCGAAGTCGAAGTAGAAGCCGCGCACGTGGTCGCGGTAGCGCTCCAGGTCGTAGGTGAAGAACACCATCGGGCGGCCCGTGACGGCGAAGTCGAACATGGCCGAGGAGTAGTCCGTGACCAGCACGTCGCTGATCAGGAAGAGCTCGGAGATGTCGGGGTAGACGGACACGTCCATCACGCAGTCGCCCGGCCGCAGCTTCGGCCGGTCGGTGACGAGGTAGTGCGTGCGCAGGAGCAGGACGTGGTCGCGGCCCAGCGCCGCCCTGAACCGGTCGATGTCGAGTTCGAGGCGGAACGCGCGCTTGCCGATGGCGTGGTGGAAGTCGTCCCGCCAGGTCGGCGCGTACAGGACGACGCGCTTGCCCGCGGGGATGCCGAGGCGCCGCCGGACCGCCGCGGCGATCTCGTCCTTGTGCGGGCTGTTCAGGATGTCGTTGCGGGGATAGCCGCTTTCGAACACGTCCCCGTCGTAGGCGAACGCCCGCCGGAACAGCGGCACGGAGAACGCGTTCTGCGCCAGGAGCAGGTCCCACCGCGGGACGTCGTACTCCATCCAGTCGACGCCCTCGGTGCGCTTGTAGGGCATCTGCTTGACGTCGTACCCCAGCTTCTTCAGGGGCGTCCCGTGCCAGCACTGCACGTAGGTCTGCTCGTCGCGCTTGGTGAACCAGTCCCGCTGCGACCAGTTGCCGAAGACGAAGCGCGCGCGGGCGAGCGCCTCGTAGTGCTCGCGCGTGCCGGCCAGGACGGTGCGGGCGCCCGCCGGCCTGCCGAACTGGCCGTTCTCGGTGACCCACACGCACTCGATGTCGGTTCCACGCCGCCGGAGCTCGTCGTAGATGCCGCGCGGGTTGCACGAGTACTGGCGCCCCCGGTACGCGTCGAACACGGCGAGGTCGCGCACGGGCAGGTTGAGGTGGCGCCGGTAGTGGCCCGACCGGATCCGGCTCTGCGCGTAGGCTCCGCGCTCGTCGTCGTCCAGGGCGGTCTCGACCCGCAGGATCAGCTGGTCGGTCTTCTGCGCCCGGACGGTGATGCGGTGCAGGCCCGCCTCGAACGGCTCGGGCAGGTCGCGCAGGGTGCGGCGCCTAAGGACGACCGGCTGCTCTTTGCCGTTGATGGTGGTGAGGACGTCCCACCGGCCGGCCACCAGGGGGCGGGACAGCCCGAGCACCGGCATGCGCGCGGGAGAGAACCTCGCGGTGAAACGGTCGCCCTCCCAGAGCAGCCCGACGACGTGCTCCTCGGACGACCGGCGCCGCCGCAGGAAGAGGGAGTCGGGCCGTCCCGCGCGTTCGGTGTACGTGCCCGCCAGATGCAGGGCCCCGCCGGACGACCAGGAGACCTCTTCGACGATGAGGGCGCACCCGCGCACGACGATGCGCAGCGTGCTCCGCCGCGTCCTGGCGATCTCCAGCTCCCCGCCGGGGACGGGGAACGCGGCTCCGGCGGCGTCCGCGTCCAGGTAGGGCCGGACGCCGCCCGGGAGGCTGATCTCCCAGTCGCCCAGCCGCCGGGCCAGCCCGGCGACGGGCAGCCTGGCCCGGAACCCTTCGCCGCCGACCGGTTCGACCGGGCCGGTCACCGTGGCGCGGCCCGCCTTCGGCGCGGCGGTGACGCGCGGCTCGTCGCCGAGCGGGGCGCGGCTCCAGCCGTCCAGGCACAGCTCGCCGCGCTCCAGATGGCAGCCGACGACCGCGGCCGGCGTCCGCCGCACCTGGATCACGAACCGGCTCCGGGCGGCGACGCCCTGCACGTGGACGCCCGGCGCGCACTCCCGGTCGTCCGGCCACTGGCGGCCGGTGAGGCGCGGGTTCCCGAACGTGGCGCGCCGCCGCAGCCCCCGGTTGGCGACCTCCACGCAGGGGATCCAGTCGACGTCCCGCCAGCGCCCGAACATCTTCAGCGCCCCCGGGTCGATCTCCGCGACGAACCCGGACCAGTCGTAGGAGACCGCCGACTGGCGCGACCGGGCGGTCACGTCCGGCCTGCGGACCCGCTCGACCGGGACGCGCACCAGCCCGCGCTTGTTCGACGCGAGCAGCCACACCCGGATGCGGGAGCCGTCCTCGGTGGAGGAGTCCAGGTGCCGGATGTAGGCGTGCCCCTCGATGCGGAGCCGCCCGTCCGCCCAGGTGGCGCGGTCGACGGCGGCGACCGGCTTCAGCTCGTCGGTCACGTCGTACACGTGCGCGGGGACGGCCCGCTCCTCGTCCTCGAAGAACGGGAACTCCGCGTACCAGCGGTGCCGCAAGCCGCGCCGGACCCGGGGCGCGTCCGCCGCCTTGCGCAGCTGGACGAACCGCAGCACCTCCAGCAGCTCCGGCAGCATCCGCCGGCAGAGCAGGTGCAGCTGCAGCCGCGTCATCGCGGGCTGCCGCTTCACCACGCGCGGGCTGATCCGCCGGGCCAGCGCGGCGCCCAGCGCGACGAGCTCCTCGCGGCGGTCGTCCTGCGTCCTCGGCAGGGCCTCGAAGAGGACGCGCAGCTCGATCGGGAGGAGCGCGTACTCGTCGTAGGCGTTCAGCAGGTCGGGCGCGTAGTCGGCCAAGCCGTCCCTGAGCGCGCGGGCGGACGCCATGCGCTGGCTGATGTTGTCCCAGTCGTAGCGGTCCTCGGTGATGGAGCCGGGCCGCTTGCGCCAGTAGTAGACGGTCTCGCTCAGGACGTCCACGGACCGGGCCATGGCGTGCGCGCGCGCCGTGACGGGCGGGTCCTCGTAGAAGCCGGTGGGGAATTCCAGACCGGCCCTGTCCCAGAACCCGCGCCGGTAGACCTTGTTCCAGGGGGTGCGGTCGCGCATGAGCACCGGCTTGGACGACACGTGGGTCCGTGAACACGGCTCTGTGAAGACGCCCTCGTGCAGCGGCGACTGCCATTTCCGGTCGTCGTCCATGCGCTCGACGTTGCCGGAGGCGAAGTCGGACCCCGTCCGCTCCAGCGAGCCGACGAGCCGCGCGTAGGCGTTCCGTTCCACCACGTCGTCGGCATCGGCGAAGGCCAGGTACTCGCCCCTCGCCTGCCGCACCCCCGCGTTGCGCGCGGGCCCCGGCCCCTCCTGGTCGCGCGCGAACAGCCGGAACCGCTGGTCGCGGGCGCACACCTCCTTGGCGATCACGGCGCTGCCGTCGGCGGACCCGTCGTCCACCAAGATCACCTCAAGGTCGCGCAGCGTCTGACCGGCGAGCGACTCCAGGCACTCCCGGAAGTACTCCTCGGTGTTGTGGAACGGCACGACGACGCTGAGCTTCGGCATGGGGCCTCCTCCTCGCCCCACCGAGCATGGTGACGCCGGGCTACCGCATGAACGCGCATCGCCATTGCCAAGCCGTGCCCTGACGCAGACTTGACCTCATCTGGCCTCGATTTACCGGCCGCTTACGGTCGCGCCGGGCGGATGCCGGGCGCGACGCCCGAGTCGGCGACGGCGGTCCGGACGCTCTCGGCGAGCGCCTCGAACTCGTCCGCGCGCGGTGACGTCGCCCGGAAACCGAGCCCGATCCTGCGGAACGGCGCGGGCGGCGCGAACCGGTGCAGTTCGAGGTTCGGGGCGCGGCCCGTCTCCACCGGCAGCGCGGTCTCCGGCACGAGCGTCACGCCGAGCCCGCCCGACACCAGCTGCACCAGCGTGGCCAGGCTCGTCGCGTAGGTCGCGGCGGCGGCCCGCGCGCCCACGTCCCGGCAGAAGTCCAGGGCCTGGTCGCGCAGGCAGTGGCCCTGGTTGAGGAGGAGGACGTCGAGGTCGTTCAGGACCTCGCGGGGGATCTCCTCGTCCCCCAACTCGAATCCGGGCGGCGCGACGAGCACGAAGTCCTCGTCGTACAGGGCGATCTCCATGACGCCGGCCTGCGGCACGGGCAGCGCCAGAAGCACCGCGTCCAGGCGCCCGGCGAGCAGTTCCGCGACGAGGTGGTCCGTCTGCTCCTCGTGCACCGACAGCTTCAGGTCGGGGAACTCCTTCGCGAGCCTCGGCAGGATGATGGGCAGCAGATAGGGCGCGACGGTCGGGATCACACCGACCCTCAGCGGCCCCACCAGGGTGCCTTGGACGGCCTTGACCTCGTCCACCAGGCGGTCGAGTTCCGCGAGGACGACCTCCGCCCGCCGTGCGACCTGCTCCCCGGCGGGGGTCAGCAGCACCTTCCGGGTCGTCCGCTCGACGAGGCGCGTGCCGAGGGTCTCCTCCAGCGCGGCCACGGCCCCGGACAGGGCCGGCTGGCTCATGCGCAGCGCGGCGGCGGCGTCGCGGAAATGCAGATGCTCGGCGAGCGCCAGGAACGCTCGCAGCTGAGCCACCGTCGGTCTGCTGATCGCCATCTCATTGGAACGTTACCGCTCGATCATCACGGATAGTGATGCACCCCAGGTCAGGCGACGGTGTGATTCACCACAGCGGGCGATTCGCCACACCGTCGGTTCACCGCAGGGGCAGCCGGTCGGGATGCGGGATGGGCGCGCCCGGGTCGGCGACGCGGCTCGTGAACGTGCCGTGGAAACCGAACGGGAGATGGTGCTTCAGGTGGAGCGTCGCGACGTGCTCCAGGCCGCGGGCGTCCAGAACGCTGAGCTGCGACCGGTGCTCGGCGGCGAGGTACACCACGGCCAGCAGCCACCCGTCGTCCTCGGCCGCGTCGGGTGTCCGGGGCACGAAGATGGGCTCGCCCACATAGGTGTGCGGCACCATTTCATGCTTTTCCGTGCGGCCGGTGTCGTTGTCGACCTTCAGGACGCTGTCGTACTGGCCGCCGGTTCCCGTCCGCCCGGCCATGTAGGTGTAGCGGTGCGGCCGCGTGGAGCGGCGCCAGTCGTACTGCGGGAACTCTCCCGGCAGGTCGGCCAGCTGCGCCGCGAGGACGCGCCCCGAGGGCGTGATCCGGTACCGCATGAGCCTGCTGGACGGAAGCCCGGGGAACCGCGTGCGGAAGTCGCTGAGGTCGCGCCGGATCGCCTCGTAGTCGTCGAACTCCACCAGGTCGATGACGGTGTCCGCGCCGTCCTCGAAGGCGTTGGCGACATGGAGGTGGACGAGCGTCTCGTGCTCGATGATCCGCGCGGGGCCTCCGTTGCGCGGCACGAGCACGAACCGCGTTCCCTTCTCCGGGCGGTGCCGGATCGCGTCGAAGATGGGGCCGCCCTTCAGCATCGTCCGCAGGTCGAACATGTACGGGTCCAGGACGAACACCATGTTCTTCGCGGTCAGCGCCACGTCGTGGTTCCACGGCATGTCCAGCATCCGGAGCCTGGCCAGCCGGCGCATGCGGCCCTGCCGGTCGACCTTCCAGCAGTTCAGGGAGGGGAACGGCGTGAAGTCCTGGCCGAAGTTGAACATCTCGCCGGTCACCGGGTCCCACTTCGGGTGGGCGGAGAAGGCTTTGAGCATGCCCTTGAGCCGCCCGCCGAAGTCGTCGACGCCGAGGGTCTCCAGGGTGTCGGGGTCGAGCCGGTAGGGCGGGCCGCCCTCCCACAGGGCCAGCAGCCGCTCGGCGTGCACCGCCACGCCGGTGTTGGCGGCGTTGGCGGGGCCCTTCGACTTGGCGAAGTTGACCCAGAACCCGCCCGGCAGGGCCGTCCCGACTCCCGGCCTGCGCGCCCGGCCGGCGACCATCCCGTCCCGGAACTGCGGCGTCCGCACGTACCGGTTGCGGAACCGCACGGACCGCCCGTCGAACGAGAACTGCGCGACCATCCCGTCCCCGTCGAACAGGTGGTGCATGAGCGTGCGCCCGACCTCCCACTTGCCCGGCCCGATCCGGTACAGCGTCCCGGTGAGCCCGGACGGGAGCTCCCCGTCGATCTCGTCGATGACGTAGTCGTGCTCGTGCATCAGCGGGGTGAAGATCTTCCCCATGTCCGGAGCGGTGGTCAGGGCCATGGCGGACTCCCCATCTGGCTACAGCCGTTTCCAGAAACGTAGGATCTGGCAACGCCTGTGTCAAGATGGCTGCGTGAGTCCCCGCACCTACGGCGGCGTCACCGCCGACCGCCGCCGCGCCGGCCGCCGGGCGGCGCTCCTGGAAGCCGCGCTCGACCTGCTCGGCAACGAGGGCCTGCGGGCCGCGTCGCTGCGCGCCGTCTGCGCCCGCGCCGGCCTCAACCCCCGCTACTTCTACGAGAGCTTCACCGATCTGGACTCGCTGCTGACCGAGGTCTACGACCGCATCGTCGGCGAGGTCACCGACGCCGCCGCCCGCGGCGTCGCCGCCGCCGGCCCGGACGCCGGCCTCCGCGCGACCGTCCGCGCCGCCGCCGTGGAGGCCCTCGCCGTGGTGACCACCGACCCCCGCAAGGCCCGCGCGGCGCTGATCGAGGCGCCCGCCAGCCCCGTCCTGCGCGCCCGCCAGCGCGCCGCCCACCGCCGCAACGCGCTCCTCGTCATCGACTACGCGCGCACCTTCTACGACATCCCGCCCACCGCCGACCCGCAACTGCACTTCACCGCGACCATGCTGGTGGCGGGCTGGACCGAGAACCTCATCGCCTGGCTGGACGGCGACCTGACCGCCACCCCGTCCGCCCTGGCGGACATGTTCGCCGACGCCGCCGAAGCCCTGGCAACCCACGCCGCCGCCCACCCCCGCTGACGCCCCGGCGAGGGCGGCCTCCTCGCGGCCCCGGCTCAGCCGTCCCGCCCGGCGAGCATCCCGCGGCAGGGGGCGGAAGGGCCGGGGTGGGCGCGGTCGTTTAAGAATTCGACGTCTGATGCACACCCGGATTGCGGGCCTCGTGCCGTCGGGGCGGGGTCCGCCTTGTGGGAGGTTCGGGCTCGTGAACATCCGGCCATTCGACTACGACGCCTATTGGCGGGACGAATCCCGTGACGACTGGCGGCGGCGAGGGCTGCATTGGCATTGCCACGCGTCCCGCATGGACGCCAGCGCCTACGAGGACGACCAGGCGCGCCGGGACCCCGGCAGCGATCTCGCGCCGCTCGTGGTCCGTGACTGGCTCCGCAAGCCGTCCCGGACGATCCGGCACGCGCCGGCCACACCGGAGGACGCGGTCTCATGGCTGCGCGGCCAGTGGGAGCGGATCAAGGGGCAGGCGGGCCGGGAGGCCACCGCGATCTCGGACGAGACGCGGTTCGGGACGGCCCTCTACGACCTGCGCTGCGGCAACGACCTGTGCTGGGGGTTCTGGCTGTCGTCGTCCGTCCACATGCATCTGGCCGTCGTCGGCACCTCCCAGCGCTGCCACTGAGTCAGCGGGGCCTGCCGGCGATGCGGTCGGGCCATTCGCGCGGCAGGCCCCGTTCCGGCTCGGTCAGCGCGGTGGCCCGGGGCAGGACGGCGGCGCCGTGGCGCGCGGTCGTCCCGGGGGGACGGAGGCCCTACACTTGCTGTCACGCTGCGTTATGCCCGCTTTAGGGGCAGTTAGTGTGATTTACGTCTATTGGACGTCCGTTCGGCGGATCGCCGGGCTCGCATCGCCGCAGGTCACAGCCCCTTGATGAGCATTGATCGGTATTTCCTATCGCATTCTTGTGATTTATCGATTTCTCTTTTCGGTCGGAGAGGAGCACCGTGAGCGAGGTAGGCCGCTGAGGCGGACGGCCCCCGCGGCCACCGGGCCTCCTCATGCGGAGGCGACCCTCTCTCATGACGAAGGAGCATGCCGCGTGCTTACTGTCGGTGACCAGTTCCCCGAGTACGAGCTCACCGCCTGTGTCTCGCTGGACCCCGAGAACGCGTTCGAGACCATCAACCACAAGTCCTACGAGGGCAAGTGGCGGGTCGTGTTCTTCTGGCCCAAGGACTTCACCTTCGTGTGCCCGACCGAGATCGCCGAGTTCGGCCGCCTCAACGAGGAGTTCGCCGACCGCGACGCGCAGGTCCTCGGCGCGTCCGTCGACAACGAGTTCGTCCACTTCGCCTGGCGCAAGGACCACCCCGACCTGCGCGAGATCCCGTTCCCGATGATGTCCGACCTCAAGCGCGAGCTGAGCGAGGCCCTCGGCATCCTCACCGCGGACGGCGTGGCGCAGCGCGCGACGTTCATCGTCGACCCCGGCAACGAGATCCAGTTCTCCATGGTGACCGCCGGCTCCGTCGGCCGGAACGTCAAGGAGGTCCTGCGGGTCCTGGACGCGCTGCAGAGCGACGAGCTGTGCCCCTGCAACTGGAACAAGGGCGAGGAGACGCTCGACGCCGTCAAGCTGCTGGCCGGCGCCTGATCCACCGAACCCCTTCACGGCCGGCCGCGGCGCGCGGCCGGCCGTTCGCATGAAAGGACGCATGATCATGAGCGTTGACGCGCTGAAGAGCGCCCTCCCGGGCTACGCCAAGGACACCAAGCTCAACCTCGGCTCGCTGACCTCCACGTCCCAGCTCACCGAGCAGCAGCTGTGGGGGACGGTCCTGGCCTGCGCCCTCGCCACGCGCAGCGCCGCCGTCATCCGGGAACTGGCCGAGGAGGCGGGCGGCCACCTGTCCGCCGAGGCGTTCGAGGCGGCCAAGGGCGCCGCGTCGATCATGGCGATGAACAACGTGTACTACCGCGCCACCCACCTGATCGGGGACGAGGCGTACACGACGCTGCCCGCCAGGCTGCGCATGTCGATCATCGGCCGGCCGGGCGTCGACAAGGTCGACTTCGAGCTGTGGTGCCTGGCCGTGTCGGCGGTCAACGGCTGCGGGCGCTGCCTGGAGTCGCACGAGAAGGTCGTCCGCGAGGCCGGCCTGTCGCGCGAGCTCGTCCAGGAGGCGCTGCGGATCGCCGCCGTCGTCAACGCGGCCGCCGCGACCCTGGACGCCGAGGCCGCGCTGTCCCCCGCCGCCGTCTGACCGGGGCGCGCACGGCGGCACGCCCGGCACCGAGGCCGGCACCGAGAAACGCCCGACGGGGATGCCCACCGGGCGTTTCGCATCTCCGGGCCACCGGGCGCGGGCGGGCGGGGTCACTCCCACTCGATGGTGCCCGGGGGCTTGGACGTGATGTCGAGCGTGACGCGGTTGACCTCGCGGACCTCGTTGGTGATGCGGGTGGAGATCCGCTGCAGGAGGTCGTAGGGGAGCTTCGCCCAGTCGGCCGTCATCGCGTCCTCGCTGGTCACCGGGCGCAGGACGATCGGGTGGCCGTACGTCCGGCCGTCGCCCTGGACGCCGACGGAGCGGACGTCCGCCAGCAGGACCACCGGGAACTGCCAGATGTCGCGGTCGAGGCCGGCGCGGGTCAGCTCCTCGCGGGCGATGGCGTCGGCGTCGCGGAGGACGTCCAGGCGCTCGCGCGTGACGGCGCCGATGATGCGGATGCCGAGGCCGGGGCCGGGGAACGGCTGGCGCCAGACGATCTCGGACGGCAGGCCGAGCTGCTCGCCCAGCGCGCGGACCTCGTCCTTGAACAGCGTCCGCAGCGGCTCGATCAGCTTGAACTGCAGGTCGTCGGGGAGGCCGCCGACGTTGTGGTGCGACTTGATGTTGGCCGCGCCGGTGCCGCCGCCCGATTCGACGACGTCCGGGTAGAGGGTGCCCTGCACGAGGTACTCGACCGGCTCGGACGCGTCCTCGCCGACGATCTCCCGCGCCGCCTCCTCGAACACCCTGATGAACTCGCGGCCGATGATCTTGCGCTTCTGCTCGGGGTCGGTGACCCCGTCGAGGGCGGCGAGGAAGCGGTCCTGGGCGTCCACGACGTGCAGGTTCACGCCGGTGACGGCGACGAAGTCCTTCTCGACCTGCTCGGGCTCGCCCTTGCGCAGCAGGCCGTGGTCGACGAACACGCAGGTCAGCTGGTCGCCGATGGCCTGCTGGACGAGCGCGGCGGCGACGGCGGAGTCCACCCCGCCGGACAGCGCGCAGATCGCCCGCTTCCCGCCGACCTGCTTCCTGACGGCCTCGATCGACTCGTCCGCGATGTTCACCATCGTCCAGTTCGGACGGCACCCGGCGCCCTCGTACAGGAACCGGCGGAGGATCTCCATGCCGTGCTCGGTGTGCAGGACCTCCGGGTGGAACTGGACGCCGAAGAAGCCCCGCTCCAGGTCTTCCATGCCGGCGACCGGCGTGACCTCGGTGCTGGCCGTCACGGTGAAGCCGGACGGGGCGCGGCTGACGAAGTCGCGGTGGGACATCCACACCGCCTGCTCGTGCGGCAGCCCCGCGAACAGCATGCCCGGGGACGTGACGGCGACGGTCGCCCCGCCGTACTCGGCGACGTCGGAGTTCTCGACCGTCCCGCCCAGGGCCTGCGCCATCACCTGGTGGCCGTAGCAGATGCCGAGCGTCGGGACGCCGATCTCGAACAGCCCCTCCGGCGCGACCGGGGCGCCCTCCTCGTACACCGACGCGGGGCCGCCCGACAGGATGATCGCCTTCGGCCGCTTCGCGAGCATCTCCGCCGCCGGCATGGTGGACGGGACGATCTCGCTGAACACATGGCACTCGCGGACCCGCCGCGCGATCAGCTGCGCGTACTGCGCGCCGAAGTCGACGACGAGGACGGTGTCGAAGGACTGGTCTGCGGCCACCAACTGAGCCTTTCGCACGGCCGGGAAGGGATCTCCAGTCTACGGGCCGCCGCCTGCGGCGACGCGCCGCACCCCCGCCGCGCCCGTCACATGACGCGATTGGCCGATAACGGTCGGCATTCGTTTACCTTGATCACGCTCGCCGGGGCACTTCGTTCTGATACGTGTTGGTGACGTCCTGTAGTCGAGAACACGCGCCCGCATGGTTTCCGTCCGCAAGCGACCTCCCTAGGAGTGCCGTGAAGCTGCTCGCCGCCGCCGTCCTGATCGCCGCTCTCGTCCCCGCCGCGCCGTCCGGTCCCGCTTCGCGCGCTCCCGCGGACGACTGCGCGCACCCGGAGGCGAGGCTGCGGACGGGAGGCCACGGCCGGGAGCGCAACGACCTGAGCCCGGCGCAGGCGGCGACCGTGGAGCAGCGCCTCGGCCGGATCCTGGACGGTCTCGGCCTGGGGTCCGGTGCGGACGACCGGCCGGACGGCGCCGGCCTCCGCGCGGCGGCCCCGATCACCGTCCCGGTGTACTTCCACGTGATCCACGACGGGGCGAAGGGCAACGTGTCCGCGGCGGAGGTCGAGCGCCAGATCAGCACGATGAACGCGTCCTACGGCGGGCGCAACGGCGGTGCCGACACCGGCATCTCCTTCACCCTCCGCGGGATCAGCCGCTCCGACAACGCGGCCTGGTTCCGGGACCCGGAGCGCTACGAGGGCACGTACAAGCCCAAGCTGCACAGGGGCGGCAAGGGCACGCTGAACCTGTACAGCACCTACATCGGCGGCGACCTCCTCGGCTGGTCGACCTTCCCGTGGAAGTACAAGGCCGACCCCGAGATGGACGGCGTGACCATCCACTACGGCAGCATGCCGGGCGGCGAGATAGAGAACTTCAACAAGGGCTTCAGCGCCACCCATGAGGTCGGGCACTGGCTGGGGCTCTACCACACGTTCCAGGACGGCTGCGGCGGCAAGGGCGACCGGGTGGCCGACACCCCGCCCGAGCGCGACCCGTCGAACGGCTGCCCGACCGGCAAGGACACCTGCCCCTCCCCTGGGGAGGACCCCGTCCACAACTACATGGACTACAGCTACGACACGTGCATGACGTCCTTCACCGCCGGCCAGGGCGCCCGTATGCACAAGGTGTGGAAGGCGTACCGCGCTTAGGCGCGCTTGCGCAGCCGGGCCGCTTCGTCGGCGGGCAGGCGCCGGACGGCCTCGCGCAGCGTCACCCCCGAGATGGCGTCGAGGCGAGGCTCGACCCATCGCACCACCCAGGCCGGGTCCTTCTTGGAAAGCTCCCGGAGGACCCAGCCCAGGGCCTTCCTGATGAAGAACTCGCGCTCGCCCAGCAGCGCGTCCCCGTAACGGCTGATCCTCTCCAGGTCCGGATCGCCCGTCCGGACGCCCGGCAGCAGCGCCAGGACGGCCGTACGCCGTATCCACATGTAGGGGTCGCCGACCCACGCGTCCAGGACCGTGGCCAGGTCGGGGTACCAGACGACCAGTGCGCCGACGATCCGCTCCGCGATGTTGTCGACGTACACCCAGCTCGCTGAGTCGCGGACGAGCCGCTCCGCCATCTCGACGTCGCGGGGCTCCAGCAGGGCGACCCGCTTGACGAGCACCTCTATGGCCGCCATGCGGGCCTCGTGCACGGGACGTCCCCCGTCGGACACGTCCCAGAGGGCCTGAGCGAGCCTCAGCAGCTCCTCCCGCGCGGGCCCGGCCTTGACCGCCGCCACGGCGGCCTTCCGCACCGCGGGCACGGGGACGCCGATATGGGCGAACTCGCTCTTGAGATAGCGCTTCTCTCCCTCGGCCCGCGCCGGATCCCCCTGCGCGCGCAACTCCGCCAGGACCCGCGCCGCCGCTGCGTCCACGTCCATGCGTGACACGCTACGCCGCCGCGCTATAGCGCCGTTTTCAGCGTTACATGTCCCTGTTCGTTCAGGTTTGCCAAAGACGTGACGATTGTTCGCATCCACCCTTGTTCCAGCGATGACTCCGCTCCCCTGCGCGCGCTCCCCCGCTCGCGCCGCACCCCCGAGGAGTTCCATGAAACGCGCTGGAATCGCCACCGTCCTCGGCCTGGCCGCCGCCTTCACGGCGTACGCGCCCGCCGCCCCCGCCACCCTCGCCGCCCCGTCCACCGCCTGCGCCGACCAGCCCGCCCAGGCCCGCGTCCGCGCGGGCGCCCACGTCACCGAACGGAACCAGCCGAGCGCGGCCAAGGTCGCCGCGATGGAGAAGGACTTCCAGAACCGCGTCGGCAAGCTCAAGACCATGAGGGGCGCCGCGTCCATCGCCGCCGCGTCCATCACCGTCAGGGTCCACTTCCAGGTCGTCTACGGCAGCGCGGGCAACGTGTCCGACTCGACGCTGCAGCGGCAGATGGACGTCCTCAACGACGCCTACGCCGACAGCGGCATCTCGTTCACCCTGTCCGAGATCAAGCGGACGAGGAACGCCTCCTGGTTCTCCGACCCCGAGGGCTACGAGCGCCAGATGAAGAACTCCCTGCACGTGGGCAACGCGCAGGACCTCAACATCTACACCGCCGACCTCGGCAGCAGCCTCCTCGGCTGGGCCACGTTCCCGAGCAGCTACCGCTCCCAGCCCGCGATGGACGGCGTCGTCATCCACTACCAGAGCCTGCCGGGCGGTGCTCTGGGCAACTACAACGAAGGCGACACGGCCACCCACGAAGTGGGCCACTGGATGGGCCTGTACCACACCTTCCAGGGCGGCTGCAGCGGCCAGGGCGACCGCGTCTCCGACACCCCCGCCGAGCGGAGCCCGGCCTCCGGCTGCCCGACCGGCCGCGACACGTGCTCGGCTCCGGGCGCCGACCCCATCCACAACTTCATGGACTACAGCTACGACTCGTGCATGTACGAGTTCACCCCGGGCCAAGCCGCCCGCATGCAGTCCCAGTGGGCCGCCTACCGAGCCTGACCTGACCCGCGCCGAGCCCACCGCGATCCCATCGCGGTGGGCTCCGCCATGCCCACCGCGATCCGTGGCGACACGGGGTCAGGTGATGTCGACGATGGGGAGTTTCAGGGCGGCCGGGGCCGTGGCGGGGACGGCCGGGTTCTTCGGGGGGACGGGGCTGAGGCGGCGGTAGGGGGCGCCCAGGGCCGGGCGCGGATCGTCCTCTGAGCGGTTCGGCCAGAACGACATGGCGCGTTCCGCCTGGGCCGTGATGGTCAGGGACGGGTTGACGCCCAGGTTGGCGGAGACGGCGGAGCCGTCCACGATGTGCAGGCCGGGGTGCCCGTAGACGCGGTGGTAGGCGTCGATCACGCCGGTCTCGGCGGAGTCTCCGATGGCGCAGCCGCCGAGGAAGTGGGCGGTCATCGGGATGTCGAACAGGTCGCCCCACGTCCCGCCGGGGATGCCGCCGATCTCCTCGGCGATCCGGCGCGTCGCCTCGTGGCCCTCCGGGATCCAGGTCGGGTTCGGCTCGCCGTGGCCCGCGGAGGCCCGGACGTCCCAGCCGAACAGGCCCCTCTTCGGGCGCAGCGTGATCGAGTTGTCGCGGGTCTGCATGACCAGGGCGATCACCGTCCGCTCCGACCAGTGCCGGATGTCGAACAGCTGGATCAGGTCGCGGGGGCGGCGCACCGCCTCGCGGGCGAACTTCAGGATGCGCGGCGTGTGCTTCTCCCCGGGGCGGTCGCCGTCGATGAGGAGGGTCTGCAGCCCGGCGAGGAGGTTGGAGCCGCGGCCGTAGCGGACGGGCTCCACGTGCGTGTCGGGCGCCGGATGGAACGACGAGGTGATCGCGACGCCCTCGGAGAAGTCGGGGCCCGGCCTGCCGTTGGCGCGCCCGCCGCCGAGGATCGCCTCGGAGTTCGTGCGGGTGAGGGCGCCGAGGCGGTCCGACAGGTGCGGCAGGGCCCCGGTCGCCTTGAGCTTGTGCAGCAGCTTCTGCGTCCCGTAGGTGCCCGCCGCGAACACCACCTGCTCGGCGGTGAGCGTCTTGCGGTTGCGGCCGAACGATCCGGTCCGCACGATCGCGACCTCGTAGCCGCCGCCCGGCAGCGGCCTGACCGAGGTGACGCGGCTGAGCGGCATCACCCGCGCGCCGGCCTTCTCGGCGAGGTACAGGTAGTTCTCGGTGAGCATGTTCTTCGCGCCGTGGCGGCAGCCCACCATGCATTCGCCGCACTCCATGCAGCCGCGCCGGCGCGGGCCGGCCCCGCCGAAGTACGGGTCGGCGCTCTCGATCCCGGCGCCGCGCCCGAAGTAGACGCCGACCGGGGTCCTGACGAAGGTGTCGCCCTTGCCCATCCGGTCGGCGACCCTCTTCATGACCTCGTCGGCCGCGGTGGTCGTGGGGTTCTGGACGACGCCCAGCATCCGCTTGGCCTGCTCGTAGTAGGGCGCGAGCTCGTCCTGCCAGTCGGTGATGTGCGCCCACTGCCGATCCTTGAAGAACGGCTCCGGCGGGACGTACAGGGTGTTGGCGTAGTTCAGCGATCCGCCGCCCACGCCGGCGCCCGCGAGCACCATCACGCGGCTCGACTTCGCGCCCCGGATGAGGTGCATCCGCTGGATGCCGGTCAGGCCCAGCGCGGGCGCCCACAGATACCGCGCGATGCGCCAGTTCGTCCTGGGCAGCTCCGGATACCGCGCCCCCGGCGCACCGGACGGGTTCGTGTCGAAGCGGCGGCCCGCCTCGATCACCCCGACCTTGTACCCCTTCTCGGTCAGCCGCAGCGCCGACACGCTGCCGCCGAACCCCGATCCGACGACGAGCACGTCGAAGTCATGCTTCACGGGCGGTCCCTACTTGATGCGCAGCTTCTTCATGAGCTTGATGCCGGACGCCATGTAGCCGGCGAACTTGTCGTACCCGATGGCGCCGGGCGGTTCGAGGTCCATGAAGTGCTGGCTGGCGACCGTCTGCACCTCGGTGTACTTCAGCAGGCCCTCGGCGCCGTGGCGGCGTCCCACACCGGACTGCTTCATCCCGCCCATCGGGGAGTCGTACGACGCGAACGCGGCACCGTAGCCGTCGTTGACGTTGACGGTCCCCGCCTGGATGCGGGCGGCGAGCCGGCGGCCCCGCGCCGTGTTCTTCGTCCACACCGACGCGTTCAGGCCGTACGCGGTGTCGTTGGCGCGGGCGACGACCTCGTCCTCGTCCCGGTACTTGTAGACGGCGACGACCGGCCCGAACGTCTCGTTCGCGCAGAGGTCCATGTCGCCGTTGACGTCCGCGAGGACGGTCGGCTCGTAGAACAGGGGGCCGATGTCGGGGCGGGCCCGGCCGCCGGCGAGGACGGTCGCGCCCTCCTTCACCGCCTGGTCGACGTGCCGCGACACCGCGTCCAGCTGGCGCTGGTAGGTCATCGAGCCCATCTCGGCCTCGAAGTCCAGGCCGGCGCCGAGCTTCATGCCCTTGACCAGCTCGACGAACCGGGGGACGAACCGGTCGTAGATGTCCTCGTGCACGTACATCCGCTCGATGGAGATGCACAGCTGCCCGGCGTTGGTGAAGCACGCGCGGACGGCGCCACGCGCGGTCCGCTCGACGTCGGCGTCCGCCATGACGATCATCGGGTTCTTGCCGCCGAGCTCCAGCGAGTAGCCCACGAGCCGCGGCGCGACCTTCTCGGCGATGGCCTTGCCGCCCCGCGTCGACCCGGTGAACGAGACGTAGTCGGCGCCCTCCAGCAGCGGGTCGCCGATCTCGGCCGGCTCGCCCACGACGATCTGCCACAGGTCCCTCGGCAGCCCGAGCGAGACCAGCAGGTCGAGCACCCACAGGCTGGACAGGCAGGTCTGGGTGTCCGGCTTGTGGATCACCGCGTTGCCCGCCATGATCGCCGGCGCGATGTCGCTGGCCCCGAGCGCGAAGGGGTAGTTCCACGGGGAGATCAGCGCCACGACGCCCTTCGGGTGCCGCAGCTCCCGCACCCGCGTCACCGCCGGCATCATGCCCTGCCGCCGCTTCGGTTTCAGCAGCCTCGGGGCGCGCCGCGCGTAGTAGAGCGAGCACAGCGCCACGTCGAGGAACTCCTCCATCGCGTGGCGGCGGGCCTTGCCGGTCTCCAGCTGGATGACGTCGAGGATCTCCTCGCGCCGGTCGACCAGCGCGTCCGCCAGCCGCAGGAACGGCTTGACCCGCTCGCCCGCCGGCCGCGCCGCCCAGGCCCGCTGCGCCTCCCGGGCGCGCTCGTGCGCCTCGCGGACGTCGTCGGCGCTGGAGACCGGCACGGTCGCCAGCGGCTCACCGGTGAACGGGGCGGGGATCGTCACGCTCTCGGCTCCGCCCGAGACCACGTGCGAGACCAGCCGGTCGATCAGGGTCGGGGAGAGCTGCGCGCCTTTGGCAGGGACCGTCGGGGATGCCATGGAGGCAGGGTATGACCCCCTGGCCATTTTTGGCTACCCGCAAGTAATGCACGACTTGCAGTGAAATGCCGCACTTGATCCTGCGGAGTCCGTCCCCGGCTGACAAGGGGCGGCGAACGGAGCGTTCCAAGCCGGCCGGACTTGCGCAACTCCCAGACTGACCATGTCCGGCCGGTGTATTCCGAAGAGGGGAGAGAATCCCGGCGCATCCCGCCGACTCCGCTGCGCAAGGGGAGGCCGGCCGCCCGCCCCGCACCGGGGCCGCGGCCAGGCGAACGGGCGATCGGCGCACGGCGGCGCGGTGCGCCGCACATCGCGCGCAGAGGCGCGTCAGGGGAGTACGCGTCTTGGACAGGGAGGGAACGGCGAATGAGGGACGCCCACGGCGGCAAGCGGTCCGAAGGGGGCACGGGAGCCGGGGCTCCGCGGTCGTCCGGCGGCGGGCCCGCGCCGCGCCGGGACCGGCGCGAGCAGACGCGCCTCGCCCTGCTCACCGCCGCCGAGCGGCTCTGGGCGGAACGCGGCATCCACGGCGCCTCGCTGGACGACATCGCAGCGGCCGCGGGCCTCACCAAGGGCGCCGTCTACTCCAACTTCGCGGGCAAGACCGACCTGCTGCTCGCCCTCATGGAGCGCATCACCAGCGACCGCACCCGCCCCGGCTTCTGCGACGAGCTCCGCGCCGCCGGGGAGGACGCCGACCGCACCGGCCGCCCGTCCCGCCGCCGCGACGCCGACGACGGCCCCCGCCGCCTGGCCCTGCTCCTCGTCGAGTTCTGGCTCTACGGCATGCGCGACTACGCCGCCGGCTGGCGGATCGCCGACTGGTACGCCGAGCGCCGCGCCCGGCTGGCCGGCGAACTGGAGCCCGCCGACGGCATCGCCCCCGCCGACCGCGCCGCCCTCACCCTGGCCCTCGACTTCGGCCTGGCCTTCCAGCACCTGCTGGACCCGGCCCGGGTGCCCGCCGACCTCTACACGACCGGAAAAACCCTGATGCAGGCCCCGATCACCCCGCCGAACGGCTCCTGAGCGCCGGCGGGCGGTCAGGGGCGGCGTCAGGGAGGCCGTGCCAGGGAGGCCGTGTCAGGGGGTCGCGATGGGGACGATGTCGGGAGCGCCCTTGCGGTGGGCGTCGGCGTCCTGGTCGTCCTCCTGGGTCTGCGAGGCCCGTTCGGCCTCCACGCGCTTGCGGTAGTACTCGATCTCGCGGTCGCGCTGCTTCTTGGACCAGCCGAGGACCGGGGCCAGCAGGTCGGCGGCCTCCTGCGCCACGCCGACGCCGCGGTCCCAGGTCTCGATCGAGATGCGGGTGCGGCGGGCGAGGACGTCGTTGAGGTGGCGGGCGCCCTCGTGCGTGGCGGCGTACACCGCCTCCGCGCGGAGGTAGTCGTCGGCGCCGGTCAGCGGCTTGGCCAGGTCGGGCTTGTCGGAGATCAGTTCGAGCAGGTCGTCCACGAGGGTGCCGTAGCGGCGCAGGAGGTGCTCGATGCGGGCGACGTGCAGGCCGGAGCGGGAGGCGAGGCGGTGGCGGGCGTTCCACATGGCCTGGAAGCCGTCGCCGCCGACGAGCGGGATGCGGTCGGTGCAGGATTCGGCGACCTTGCCGTCGAGCCCGTGGACGACCGCGTCGATGGCGTCCTTGGCCATCACCCGGTAGGTGGTGTACTTGCCGCCCGCCACGAGGACCAGCCCCGGGACGGGGTGCGCGACGACGTGCTCGCGGGAGAGCTTCGAGGTCTCGTCGGTCTCGCCGGTGAGCAGGGGACGCAGGCCCGCGTAGACCCCCTCCACGTCGTCATGGGTGAGAGGGGTGGTCAGCACGGAGTTGACGTGGTCCAGGACGTAGTCGATGTCGGCCTTGGACGCGGCCGGGTGCGCCTTGTCGAGGTCCCAGGCGGTGTCGGTGGTGCCGATGATCCAGTGGCGCCCCCACGGGATCACGAAGAGGACCGACTTCTCCGTGCGGAGGATGATGCCCGTCGAGGAGTGGATGCGGTCCTTGGGGACGACCAGGTGGATGCCCTTCGACGCCTTCACATGGATCTGCCCGCGCCCGCCGACGAGCTCCTGGATGTCGTCCGTCCACACGCCGGTGGCGTTCACGACCTGTTTCGCGCGGACCTCGCTGGTCGCGTTGCCCTCCAGGTCGCGGATGCGCAGGCCGGTGACCCGCTCCCCCTCGCGCAGGAAGCCGAGGCACTGGGTGCGGGACGCGATCTGGGCGCCGTACTGCGCGGCCGTCCGCAGCACCGTCATCACGTAGCGGGCGTCGTCGACCTGCGCGTCCCAGTACTGGATCGCGCCGGTGAAGGCGTCCTTCCGCAGGGACGGCGCGAGCCGCAGCGCGCCGCGCCGCGTCAGGTGCCGGTGGTGCGGGACGCCGCGGGTGCTGCCCATCTGGAACGCGAGCGCGTCGTAGAGGGCCACGCCGGCGCCGAAGTACGCGCGCTCCCACACGCGGTGGGTGGTCGGCAGCAGGAACGGGACGGGCTTCACCAGGTGCGGCGCGATCTGCTGCAGCAGCAGGCTGCGCTCGGTCAGCGCCTCCCGGACGAGGTCGAAGTTGTACTGCTCCAGGTAGCGCAGACCGCCGTGGATCAGCTTGGACGAGCGCGACGACGTCCCGGACGCGTAGTCGCGCGCCTCGACCACCGCGACCGACAGCCCCCGGGTGGCCGCGTCCAGCGCCGCGCCCGCGCCGACGATGCCGCCGCCGACGACGACCACGTCGAACTCCTCGCGCGCCATGCGGTCGAGCGCGGCGGCCCGCTCGGCCGGCCCCAGCCGCGAGCTCCCAAGGCCGGTCACCGGTGATGCCGTCATCGCGTGTCCCCCCACAGCCGTTCGGTCTCGGAGCAGTTCCTACCCAAGAGTAGGGTCGGGGCCACCCTCGCGGACGTGGGTTCGCTCTCAGTCGGTGGACCGGCGGGGAGCCACCACGACCTGTACCCGCTGGAACTCCTTCAACTCCGTGTAACCGGACGTGGCCATCGCGCGACGCAGTGCCCCGATCAGGTTCATGGAGCCGTCCGCGACATGGGACGGGCCGTACAGGATCTGCTCCATCGTCCCGATCGTCCCGAGTTCGAGGCGGGTGCCGCGCGGGACGTCGCCGTGGTGCGCCTCGCTTCCCCAGTGGTAGCCGCGCCCCGGCGCCTCCGTGGACCGCGCGAACGGGGAGCCGACCATCACGGCGTCGGACCCGCAGGCGAACGCCTTGGCGATGTCGCCGCTGTTGACCATGCCGCCGTCGGCGATGACGTGCACGTAGCGGCCGCCGGACTCGTCCATGTAGTCGCGGCGGGCGGCGGCGACGTCGGCGACCGCGGTGGCCATGGGGACGGCGACGCCGAGGACGGTCCGGGTGGTGTGCCCGGAGCCGCCGCCGAACCCGACCAGCACGCCCGCGGCGCCGGTCCGCATCAGGTGCAGCGCGGCCGTGTAGGTCGAGCAGCCGCCGACGATGACGGGGACGTCGAGGTCGTAGATGAACTGCTTGAGGTTCAGCGGCTCGGCCCGCCCCGACACGTGCTCGGCGGACACGGTCGTCCCGCGGATCACGAACAGGTCGACGCCCGCGTCGATGACGGCCTTGTGGAACTGGGCGGTGCGCTGCGGCGACAGCCGCGCGGCGACGGTGACGCCCGCCTCCCGGACCTCCTCGATCCGGCGGCCGATCAGCTCCTCCTTGATCGGCTCGGTGTAGATCTCCTGGAGCCGCTGGGTGGCGCGCGCGTCGTCCAGCGAGGCGATCTCGGCGAGCAGCGGCTCGGGGTTCTCGTACCGCGTCCACAGCCCTTCGAGGTCGAGGACGGCGAGGCCGCCGAGCCGCCCGACGGCGATCGCGGTGGCGGGGCTGACGACGCTGTCCATCGGCGCGACGACCAGCGGCATCTCGAAGCGGTAGGCGTCGATCTGCCAGGCGACGCTGACCTCCTCGGGGTCGCGCGTCCGGCGGGACGGCACGATGCCGATGTCGTCGAAGGCGTACGCCCGGCGGCCGCTCTTGCCCCGGCCGATCTCCACCTCAGCAGCCACTGCGCCCCTCTTCCTCACCCGGCGCCGTGCCGGTCGTCGTCCTGCCCGATGCTCCCGCCGGCCGCGGGAACGAGCCCCGGAAGAGCTTACGTCAGGCGCCGCCCGAACGAGATCCGCGCGCGGGACCAGGGGCCGGGGTCAGCGGCCCTGGTAGTTGGGGGCCTCGACCGTCATCTGGATGTCGTGCGGGTGGCTCTCGCGGAGGCCGGCGACGCTGATGCGCATGAGCTGGCCGCGCTCCTGCAGCTCGGGGATGCTGCGCGTCCCGGCGTACCACATGGACTGGTGGAGGCCGCCGACGAGCTGGTGCGCGACGTTGGCGAGCGGGCCGCGGTAGGGCACCTGGCCCTCGACGCCCTCGGGGATGAGCTTCTCCTCGGCGGTGACGTCGGCCTGCGCGTACCGGTCCTTGGAGTAGGACGCGCCGCGCTCGCGGTTGCGCATCGCGCCGAGCGAGCCCATCCCGCGGTACGACTTGTACTGCTTGCCGTGCACGAAGATCAGCTCGCCCGGGGACTCCTCGACGCCGGCGAGCAGGCTGCCGAGCATGACGGTGTCGGCGCCCGCGACCAGGGCCTTGGCGATGTCGCCCGAGTACTGCAGGCCGCCGTCCCCGATCACCGGGACGCCGGCCTCCTTCGCCGCGCGGGACGCCTCGAAGATCGCGGTGATCTGCGGTACGCCGACGCCGGCGACGATGCGGGTGGTGCAGATCGAGCCGGGGCCGACCCCGACCTTGATCGCGTCGGCGCCCGCGTCGACCAGGACCTTCGCGCCCGCGTAGGTGGCGACGTTGCCGCCGACGACCTCGACCGCGGAGCTGCCCTTGATCGCGGCGACCGTGTCGGCGACGCCCTTGGAGTGGCCGTGCGCCGTGTCCACGACGATCACGTCGGTGCCGGCCTCGATGAGCGCGCGGGCGCGGCGCAGCGCGTCCTCGCCGACGCCCACGGCCGCGGCGACGAGCAGCCGGCCGTCGGCGTCCTTGGTGGCGTTCGGGTACTGCTCGCTCTTGGTGAAGTCCTTGGTGGTGATGAGGCCCTTGAGCCGGCCCTCGGCGTCCACGAGCGGGAGCTTCTCGACCTTGTTGCCCGCCAGCAGCCGGAACGCCTCGTCCCGCGACACGCCCACCGGCGCCGTCACCAGCGGCATGGGGGTCATGACCTCGCGGACCGGGCGGGACAGGTCGGACTCGAAGCGCATGTCCCGGTTCGTCACGATGCCGACCAGTACGCCCCGCACATCGGTGACCGGCACCCCGGAGATCCGGTAGTGGGCGCACAGCTCCTCGACGTCGGCGAGCGTCGCGTCCGGCAGGCAGGTGACCGGGTTGGTGATCATCCCGGACTCGGACCGCTTGACCCGGTCGGCCTCCTCGGCCTGGTCCTCGATCGACATGTTGCGGTGCAGGACGCCGATGCCGCCCTGCCGCGCCATCGCGACCGCCGTCCGCGCCTCGGTCACCGTGTCCATCGCCGCCGAGACGAGCGGGATGCGCAGCGAGATCCCGCGGGTGAGCCTCGTCGTGGTGTCGGCCTCGCCGGGCTGCATGTCGGAGTACCCCGGGAGCAGGAGCACGTCGTCGAAGGTCAGGCCCTGCGGGAGGAACTTGTCGGGCTCGGCGGCGGGGTTCATGACAACCTTCCCGTAATGGTGGCGGCATCGGGCCAGGTCACGCGGGACCCTGTTCCCATGGTAGGGCGTGCGCCCGAGGCGGGACGGGCCCTTGCGCACGGCCGGCACGTGGTCTTGATGACATCAGCCAACAAGACCGGCACCGCTCAACATTCCCGGCGGCCGCGCACGCTGCGCACCTGTTCGCGCACAGAGAAGAGCGGGGGGTGCACCTTACGGGGCGTCCGGCAGTAGCGTGGGGGTGTGCACGACGATGCTCCGCTCGACCCGTTCGCCGGAGACCCGGAGGATCCGGCGGCGGCGCTCGGCGACCCCGGCGACGAGGCCGCTCCGCTCAGCGTGACGGAGCGGGAGGACGTGCTGGCCGACCTCGCCGACCTGGAGGTGTTCCGGGCGCTGCTGGAGCCGCTCGGCGTGCGCGGGCTCACCGTCGACTGCGGCGACTGCGGCAAGCTCCACTACATCGACTGGGAGCTGCTGCACGGCAACCTGCGCCACCTGCTCGACGCCGGCCTCCCCCGCGTGCACGAACCCGCCCTCTCCCCCGATCCCGTCGACTACGTGAGCTGGGAGTACGCCCGCGGCTACGTCGACGGCGTGATCGACAGCGAAGAGGGCCACGACGAGAACTGACCCGGCGCGCCGGGCTAGCGGGGGTTCTTGTAGTTGTTCGCCTGCCTCTCGGCCTCCCGGCGCAGGTCGTCCAGGCGGCGGCGCAGGTCGTCTTCGGGCGGGTCGGCCTCCGGGCGGGCGGACGGCGCCGAGCGCGTTACGGCCGTGGGCAGGTCGGGCCGGTCGCGCCGGTCCCGGGACGCGAACAGGTGCTCCAGCCGCCGCTTGAGGCGGGCGATGTCCGCGCGCTCGGGGTCGTGCGACGGCTTCCCGGCCGCGACGGGCGCCGGGCGGACCGGCGGGCGGCCCCGGTCGTGCGTCACGGCGTCGACGTCCGCGGCGGGCTTGTCCACCCGGTCCGAGACCCCCGGCGAGCTCGGTGCGGGAACGGAGGAGCGGTCCGCCGCGCCGCCGCCCGCCGCGGCGACGCCCGTGCTGGCGAGGACGGCGCCCGCCACGCCCAGCGCGACGATGGTGCGGGGGCCGCGGCGCCGGGGGCCGGGGCCGGACGGGGCCGGCGGGGCGAGGTCGGAGGTCCCCTCGTCCACGTCGGTGATCAGCGCGCGCAGCAGCCGGACCGCCGGGTCGGAGTCGTCGCCCGCCCGGGCCGCGGAGCCGGGCGCGCGGCGCGCGGCCAGCGACTCGATGAGCGCGTCGGTGCGGCGGACCGCGGCGAGGTCGGCCGCGGCCGGCCGGGACGCCGGGGCCGGCGCGTCACCGGAGTGCGAGGGCTCGGCCGGATTCGGGGCGCCCCCGACGCCGGTGAGGGGGCCTCGCTCCGTCAAGCGATCGACTCCTCTCTGGCCATCGCCCGGAGCCGGGCCAGGGCCCGGTGCTGGGCGACGCGCACCGCGCCCGCGGACATGCCGAGCACGTTGCCGGTCTCCTCGGCCGACAGCCCCGCGACGACCCGCAGCAGCACCAGCTCGCGCTGGTGGTCGGGCAGCCGGGTCAGCAGGTCGCGGGCGCGCTGCGCCTCGATGTAGCGGACCACCGTCTCCTCGGGGCCGGGACGGTCGTCGGGGCCGTCCGGCAGGTCCTCGGTGGGCACCGCGGCGCGGACCGCGCTGCGCAGCGCGTCGGCGATCTTGTGCGCGGCGATGCCGAAGACGAAGGAGGCGAAGGGGCGGCCCATGTCCCGGTACCGGGGCAGCGCCGACAGGACGGCGATGCAGACCTCCTGGGCCACGTCGTCGGCGATGTGGTACTGCCCGGAGACGCGGCCGAGCCGGGCCCGGCAGTACCGGACGATCATCGGGCGCACCTCGGCGATGAGGACCTCGATGGCGCTCGGGTCGCCCTGGACGGCGAGGTTCGTCAGCTCCCTGAGATCGCCGCCGGCCGCGTCGGCGGCGCGCAGCGCGCGTCCTCCGCGGCCGGTGTCGCGAGGCGCCGGCGGGGCCGGCCCTCCCGAGGGTTCGGCAGCGCGCGCGGTCATGGTCCCGGCGAAGCATCCCTCGGTCACGTCAAGCATGATGCCCAGCACCGCCGGGCGTGTCTCCCCCGTCGTAGACAACGGAATGGTCACAGTGCTGGAACGAACCTGGGGATACTACGCGGCGCGCTCGCCCGGATGCCCGATGTCACGAAATCTTCACCAGTTCATCGGGCCACAAATAGCTCATTTAGCAACATAACGGCGATTCCACGCCGTCCCGGCCGGGGAGCGGGCGCACCGCGGCCCCCGCCCGGGACCGGGCGGGGGCCGCGGCGTTCGCGGCCGGTCTTCCCTGTCCCGCCCGGAGCCGGCGGCCCCGGCCGGGCGGGGAGGACTCAGTGGCCGTGGCCGTGACCGTGGCCGTGACCGCCGGCGGCGGGCTCCTCCTCCTCCGGCTTGTCGACGACGAGCGCCTCGGTGGTGAGCAGCATGCCCGCGATCGACGCGGCGTTGGTGACCGCCGAGCGGGTGACCTTCACCGGGTCGATGACGCCCTGCGCGATCAGGTCGCCGTACTCGCCGGTCGCGGCGTTGTAGCCGTGGCCGGCCTGCAGCGCCTGCACCTTGGAGACGACGACGTGGCCCTCCTGGCCGGCGTTCTCGGAGATCCACCGCAGCGGCTCGTTCAGCGCGCGGCGGACGGCGTCCGCCCCGGTGGCCTCGTCGCCGGACAGCCCGAGCGCGTCGAAGCCCTCCTTGGCGACGTGCACCAGCGCGCTGCCGCCGCCGGAGACGATGCCCTCCTCGATCGCCGCGCGGGTCGCCGAGATGGCGTCCTCCAGGCGGTGCTTCTTCTCCTTCAGCTCCACCTCGGTGGCGGCGCCGACGCGCAGCACGCAGACCCCGCCGGCCAGCTTGGCCAGGCGCTCCTGCAGCTTCTCGCGGTCCCAGTCGGAGTCGGAGTTCTCGATCTCGACCTTGATCTGGTTGATCCGCGCGTTGATGTCGTCGGCGGAGCCCTCACCGTCCACGATGGTGGTGTTGTCCTTGGTGACGGTGATGCGGCGGGCGCGGCCGAGGTCCTCCAGCCCGATGGAGTCGAGCTTGAGGCCGATGGCCTCGCTGACGACCTGGCCGCCGGTGAGGGTGGCCATGTCGCCGAGCATCGCCTTGCGGCGGTCGCCGAAGCCGGGCGCCTTCACCGCGACGGACGTGAACGTCCCGCGGATCTTGTTGGCGACGAGCAGCGCCAGGGCCTCGCCCTCGACGTCCTCGGCCACCACGAGCAGCGGCTTCTTGGTCTGCGCGACCTTCTCCGCCAGCGGCAGGAACTCCTGCACGTTGGAGATCTTGCCGTCCACGATGAGCACGTAGGCGTCCTCCAGGACGGCCTCCATGCGCTCGTGGTCGGTCACCATGTGCGGCGACAGGTAGCCCTTGTCGAACTGGAGGCCCTCGGTGAACTCCAGCTCCAGGCCCATGGTGTGGGCCTCTTCGACGGTGATGACGCCGTCCTTGCCGACCTTCTCGAACGCCTCGGCGATCAGCTCGCCGATCTGCGCGTCCTGCGCGGAGATGGTGGCGACGTGCGCGATCTCGCCCTTCTCCACGATCTCGCGGGCTGACTTCAGCAGCTGGTCGGACACGTAGTGGGCGGCCGCGTCGATGCCGCGCTTGAGCGCGAGCGGGGACGCGCCGGCCGCCACGTTGCGGGTGCCCTCCCGGACCAGCGCCTGCGCGAGGACGGTCGCCGTGGTGGTGCCGTCGCCCGCGATGTCGTTGGTCTTGGTCGCCACTTCCTTGGCGAGCTGGGCCCCGAGGTTCTCGTACGGGTCCTCCAGCTCCACCTCGCGGGCGATGGTGACGCCGTCGTTGGTGATCGTCGGCGCACCGAACTTCTTGTCGATGACGACGTTGCGGCCGCGCGGGCCGATCGTCACCTTGACGGCGTCCGCGAGGGCGTTGACGCCGCGCTCAAGAGCCCGGCGAGCGTCCTCCTCGAACTCCAGGATCTTCGCCATGCGGATACTCCTCTATTACGCGATCCGCCCCGGCAGCCCCGCCGAAGGCGGCGCCGACCGGGGCGGGTGCATCACGGCTCGATGACTACTTCTCGATGACCGCGAGCACGTCGCGGGCCGAGAGGACGAGGTACTCCTCGTTGTTGTACTTGACCTCGGTGCCGCCGTACTTGCTGTAGAGCACGACCTCGCCGACCTTGACGTCGACCGGGACGCGCTCGCCCTTGTCGTCGACACGGCCCGGGCCCACCGCGATGACGGTGCCCTCCTGGGGCTTCTCCTTCGCGGTGTCCGGGATCACCAGGCCCGACGCGGTGGTGGTCTCGGCCTCAAGCGGCTGGACGACGATGCGGTCCTCAAGCGGCTTGAGAACAACCTTGGTGGCGGTCGTCACGATCTGACCTCCCCTTCGATTGGTCCTCGGCCGGCCACGGGTGACCGGCCAGCACATGTGACAGAAGAGGCGACCCTGGACCGGCCTGCCGTCGCGGGTGCCAGACCGACCTTGTCGCTGTTTGTTGGCACTCTCACTACGAGAGTGCCAGACATGGAGACTATTCTGTGCCCGTGAGCCCGTCAACACGGACACGAGCGCACCGCGCGGACTTGGCCCGCCGCTAACTTCGCCCTATGGACATAGCGTCGTTCCGGGCCCTGCGCACACCGTCCGGCCAGGCGCTCCTCGCCGAGGCGGCCGCCGCGGACGTGCGCGATGACGCGCTGCTCGCGACGGCGTCCCGGCTGCGCGAACGGCACGATCCCGCGCTCGTCGCGGCCGCGCTCACCGAGGTGCGGCTCCGCGAGCGGGCGCGGGCCAAGTTCGGTCCGGACGCCGACCGCATGTACTTCACACCGGCCGGGCTAGAGCAGGCGACCCGTGCGAGCGTGGCTGCACACAGGGCACGACGGTTCGCTACCCATCTGGACGGCGCGTATGTGCTCGACCTGGGCTGCGGCATCGGAGCCGACCTCATAGCCCGGGGCCGGGCGGGGCTTGCCGGGGAGGGGGTGGAGCTCGACCCCCTGACGGCGGAGGTCGCGCAGGCGAACGTGACCGTCTTTGGACTCGACGCTTCTATACGCATAGGGGACGCCACCAAAGCCTCCGTGGGCGGGGCCGACGCAGTGTTCGCCGACCCTGGCCGGCGGAGCGCACGCGGCAGGGTCTTCGACCCTCGCTCCTACGAGCCGCCGCTCGACGTCGTCCTGGACATCGCGCGGAAGGCGCCCGCCGCATGCGTCAAGGTCGCCCCCGGCATACCGCACGAGGCCGTCCCGGACGGCGCCGAGGCCGAATGGGTGTCGGTCCACGGCGACGTCAAGGAGGCGGCCCTGTGGCTGGGGTCGCTCGCAGGGGACGTGGGGCGCCGGGCCACGCTGCTCTCGTCCGACACCGACCCCGAGGTCTGGACGCTGACCCCGCACGGCTCGGACGTCCCTGATGTGCGCTCGTGGGGCCGCTACCTGTACGAGCCCGACGGAGCGGTGATCCGCGCCCACCTGGTGGGCGAGGTGGCGGAGCTGGTCGGCGGCGGGCTCGCCGACCCGCACATCGCGTACATCACGTCCGACCGGCTGTGCCCGACGCCGTTCGCCTCCGCCTATGAGATAGAGGACGTGCTGCCGTTCTCCGTGAAGCGCCTGCGCGCCGAGCTGCGGCGCCGCGGCGTCGGCGCGCTGACCGTCAAGAAGCGCGGCTCGGCCGTCGACCCCGACCGGCTGCGGCGCGACCTCGGGTTCGGCGGGCGCGGGTCCGGCCGCGGCGGCGCGGAGCTGACGCTGGTGGCGACGCGGGTCGGGCGCGCCCCGGTCGCCCTCCTCGCCCGTCCCGTCCAGGCGCCCTGACCCGCCTGGAGCGGCGGCCGGCCGGCAACCGTGCCCAAAGATCTTCCGCCCGGCGGGCAACGCCAAGCCGGACCGGGCGACGCGCCACGGCGGTGCAAATCATCGGCGTTTTCCGGCATCGCGTCCACCAGGGATTGCGGGCGCCCGGCAAGGGCGCGGCGGCCGCCGCGAATCGGCGATCGCGGACCGGCGCTCCCGGAAACGCCAAGCCAGGTTCAGCGGCGGGCACTTCGGCGCCACGAAATACCCTCCGAAATGGGGCCGCCGCCCGCCGCGCGGCGGCGCGCCCCCGCCGCACGCGGCGGCCGTCGGGGTTCAGCGGCGGAGCGGGAACTGCGGATGTTGGACGAGATGTACGGACACGGCGCCGCGCCGGGCCGCCGTACACCACCGGCGCATCCCCACGATCATCGCGATTGCCGCGAAACGTGAGAACAGCCTCGCACCCGGCTATTTCTCGCTATTCACCCCAGCTGGATAACAGGCGCATTCCGCAGAACTCACAATCTTCTCTGCTACCCGTTTTAGCGGTCGTCTACACGCACTACAGTGGCCATCTCACAGATTCATTTGCCGTGCGTCATTTCGTCGCGCCGGCACACGAAGGAGCATCGGGTGGAAACGAATCACAACTTCCTGCAGACGGGGGGTCAACCGGTCTCGGATCGGATGCGGGAGTTGCTCGCCCGTGCGGCGCAGGACCACGTCTATGAACAGCGCTCACAGGGTCAGGTCCTGGACGAGATTCGCCAGCGGCTGGAAGGCATGGAGTGGCTGCTCCGCGAGGTCCGCGAGCGGGAGCTCAGCGGGCTGACCGGGCAGCTCGAGAGCGTCCGCGGGCAGGTGGACGAGCTGTCGGGCAAGCCCCCGGAATGGGCCGAAGGACTGGCCGAGCACATCGAGTCGTTCGGCGAGCGGGTCAAGCCCGTCGCCGAGCTGCCCGCGCTGTGGGCCGATGTGGGCGTCGTCGCGGAGAACGTCGACGAGGGCCTGACCCGCATCCAGGCCGTCCTCGACTCGGCGCAGCAGATCACCGACGCCACGCAGCAGGCGTCCCAGCGCATGGACGAGATGACCAAGCGGCTGGACAAGCTCCAGGGCAGCATGGAGGCCGCGTCCGTCCGCTTCAACCGGCTGGACAAGTCGCTCGCCGAGCTGGGGCACCGGTCCGAGCGGCTGGAGCATTCGATCAACGGGGTCACGGCGCGGGTCGACCAGTCGCTCGGCGAGATGGCCGAGCGGATGGAGCAGGGTCTTGAGGCGGTCAACGGCCGGGTCGAGGGCGTCGGCGGCCGGCTCGACGGGCTGGACGGGCGGCTGGACGGCGTGGACGGCCGGCTCGAAGGGCTGTCCGGCAAGCTGGAGGGCCTGGACGGGCGGTTCGAGAGCCTCGACGGCCGCATCGACGGGGTCGGCGAGCGCATCGGCCGGCTGCCCGCCACGCTGGAGATCGCCGAGCTGCACCGCATGCTGCGCGACCTCGCGCAGCGTCCCGCGGCCGAGTACGGCGACCGGTTCGACGCGCTGGAGAAGCACCTCGCCGAGGCGGTCGACCCGCTGATCGAGGAGCTGCGCGCCCGGCCCGACCGCGACGAGGTCAAGGCGACCATGTCGCAGATCGCCGAGACCGCCTACAGCGACGTCGCCAAGCGCATGGACGAGTTCTCCCGCCGGTTCGAGGACGTGCACGAGGACGTCCGCAAGCGCATCGACACCATCCACGAGGAGGTCGCCAAGCGGGTCGACGGCGCACTGGAGGAGTTCACCGCGCAGGTCGACATCGTCTCCCGCCGCGTCGAGTCGGTGCACGCCGACGTCGCCAAGCAGGTCGAGTCCGTGCACACCGAGGTGACGCGGCAGGTCAGCGGCGTGCACGACGACTTCGGCAAGCGGATCGGCGACATCCACGAGGACGTCACCCGGCAGGTCGGCAGCATCCACGAGGACGTCGCCAAGCAGGTCGGCAACATGCAGGAGGACGTCGCGCGGCAGGTCGGCGGCGTGCAGGCGGAGTTCGCGCGCCGCGTGGAGAGCATGCAGGACGAGGCCGGGCGGCGCGCCGACGCCGCGCAGGCCGAGTTCGCCAAGCGCTTCCTGCACGTCGAGAACGAGGTCGGCCGCAAGGTCGACGGGGTCCACGACGAGGTCTCCAAGCAGGTCAACGCCGTGCACGAGGACGTGCTCAAGCGGCTGTCCACCCTGGAGGAGACGATGCTCGCCCTCGCCGAGGCGCTGCTGCGCCCGCGCCGCGACCCCAAGGACTGACCGGTCTCACCGGGTGGGGCCGCGCGGGCCCCACCCGGACTCCTCCGGATACCCCGCGGAATCCGTGGCGTTCGTCCGGGAACCGCCCGCGACGACCGAAGATGCTCCGCCGGACCGCGCCGTTGACGTGCATTCTGTTACGTTCCGTCTTCGCAAAATCACTCCCAATACCCTTCGGAATCCGTTTTCATGGATCAGGTGACTCGCACACCGGCTCCCTGCCTGCCGACCGGCGCCCCACCCGGCCACCCCACCCTGCGCTGGGTGGAGGAGTGCCTCGGCGCCGGCGCCGAGATCCGCATGGTGCGCCCGCTCGCCGGCGGCACCTCGCACGCCAACCACGCCCTGCTCGTGGAGAGCGGCGCGGGCAGCGCCCACCGCCTCGTCCTGCGCCGCTGGACGAGCCGCACCTCCTCGCCCGACTTCTCCCCCGAGCGGGAGATCGCCGCGCTGGCGCTCCTCGCCGGCTGCGAGATCCCCACCCCGGCCCTCGTGGCCGCCGACCCCGCCGGCGCCTACTGCGACGTCCCCGCCCTGCTCATCACCCGGCTGGCCGGGCACCCGCCCCGGCCGTCCCCCGACGACCTGCCCGAGTACCTCATCCAGCTGGCCGCCGCGCTGCTCGCGGTGCACGCCCTGAACGGCGCGTCCACCATGCCCCCGTACGTCCCGCACAACCGGCTCGACGTGCGCCGCCCGCCCAAGCACGCGCTGCGCCCCGACCTGTGGGAGCGCGCCTTCGAGGTCGCCGCCCGGCCCGCCCCGGAGGCGCCCGTCCGCTTCATCCACCGCGACTACCACGCCGACAACACGCTGTGGTCCTACGGCAAGCTCACCGGCGTCGTCGACTGGTCGGACGCCTCATCCGGGCCCGCCGCCGCCGACATCGCCTGCATGCGCCGCGGCCTCGCGCTGCGCTACGGCGTCCCGGTCGCCGACCGCTTCCTATCCGCCTTCGACCAGGTCTCCGGCGGCCACGTCCACGACCCGTACTGGGACGTCCGCTGCCTCCTCGACCTGCTCCCCGAAACCGAGGAGCACACGATGGACGAGGCCAAGGTCCCCCTCTTCGAGGACTACCTCGCCTCCCTGCTGGCGGAGTGCTAGCACCGTCAGAGGGTGACCGTCTCCACGGGCAGGCTGGAGTCGGCCGGAAGCTCCAGGTCGGACGGGGCCGCGCCGGCGGCGACCAGCTCGGAGCCCAGGGCGGCGACCATCGCGCCGTTGTCGGTGCACAGCTTCGGGCGCGGGACGCGCAGCCGCACCCCGGCCGCCTCGCAGCGTTCGGCGGCGAGGGCGCGCAGGCGGGAGTTGGCCGCGACGCCGCCGCCGATCAGCAGGTCGCGGACGCCGTTGTCCTTGCAGACCTTCAGCGCCTTCTGCGTCAGGACGTCGACGACGGCCTCCTGGAAGGACGCGGCCACGTCCGGCACCGGGACGGGCTCGCCGGTGCGCTCCCTGGCCTCCACCCAGCGGGCGACGGCCGTCTTCAGGCCGGAGAACGAGAAGTCGTAGGTGCCGTCGTTGTACTTGCCGCGCGGGAACGCGATCGCGGCGGGGTCGCCCTCGCGGGCCATGCGGTCGATGACCGGCCCGCCGGGGAAGCCGAGGCCGAGGACCCGCGCGACCTTGTCGAACGCCTCCCCGGCCGCGTCGTCGACGGTGCCGCCGAGCGAGCGGACGTCGCCCGCCACGTCCGGCACCAGCAGGATCGACGAGTGGCCGCCGGACACCAGCAGCGCCACGCAGGGCTTCGGCAGCGGGCCGTGTTCGAGCTGGTCGACGCACACGTGCGCGGCCAGGTGGTTGACGCCGTACAGCGGCTTGCCGAGCGACAGCGCGTACGCCTTCGCCGCGGCGACGCCGACCATCAGCGCGCCCGGCAGCCCCGGGCCGGCGGTGACGGCGAACGCGTCCACGTCGGTGAACTTCACCCCGGCGTCCGCGAGCGCGCGCTCGACGGTCGGCCCCATCGCCTCCAGGTGCGCGCGCGACGCCACCTCAGGCACCACGCCGCCGAAGCGGGCGTGCTGGTCGACGCTGGAGGCGATGGCGTCCGCCAGCAGCGTGGTGCCGCGCACGATCCCGACTCCGGTCTCGTCGCACGACGTCTCGATCCCGAGCACCAGCGGCTCGTCGCGCATCATCGCGTCTCCCGGTTGAAGCCCATGGGCGGACGGCGGGTGAGCGGGCGGCTCATCACGATCGCGTCCACGTTCGAGGGCTGGTAGTAGCGCCTGCGGAGGCCGACCTTGACGAATCCGAACCGCTCGTAGAGGCGGTGCGCGGGGTCGTTGTCGGCGCGGACCTCCAGGAACACCGCCTCGCTGTTGCGGCGGACCGCCTCGTTCAGCAGCTCGGTGAGCAGCGCCGCGCCGATGCCGTGCTTGCGGCGGTCGGCGCGCACCCCGATGGTCTGCACGTCGGCCTGCCCGCCCGCCGCGGCGAGGCCCGCGTAGCCGACGATCTCGCCGCCGGGCTCCTCGGCGACGACGTAGTGCCGGGTGCGCGGCTGCTCGGCGAGCTCGCCGCGCAGCATCTCCTCGCTCCAGGCGTCCTCCGGGAAGAGGACCCGCTCCAGCCGGTGGACGGCCGGGAGGTCCGCGTCCGTCATGGGCCGGACGACGACATCGGTCATGCCGGGGTCACCTTCTTGCGCGGGCCCGGTTCCTTCGCGTCCGGCCTGCGCAGGTAGAGCGGCTCCGGCGGGAGCAGCGGGGGGCCCTTGAGGCCGGCCAGGCGGGCGATCGCCAGGTCGGCGAGGGCGCCGGCGCTCGGCAGCAGGGGCTCGTGGCCGGAGTCGCCGAGGACGTCCGGGTAGAGGGCCGCGCCCTCGCCGACGACGGGCAGCCCCTGCGGGACGTCCTGCGGGGGGCCCACGGCGGGTTCGGTGGCGCGCACCCGGGCCGAGTCGTACCGCGCCCAGTAGACCTCCTTGCGGCGGGCGTCGGTCGCGACGACGAACGGCTGGTCGCGGCCGGTGGCCCAGGCGATGGTGTCCAGCGTGCACACGCCGTGGACGGGGATGCTCAGGGCGCCGCCCATGGAGCGGGCGGTGACGAGCCCGACGCGCAGCCCGGTGTAGGGGCCGGGCCCGACGCCGACGGCGATCGCGCTCAGGTCGTCCGGAGCCGCCCCGGCCTCGGCCATGACCTGCGCGATGGACGGGGTGAGCAGCTCGGTGTGCCGCCGCCGGTCGACGGCCTCCGCGACGCCGCGCGGCACGGCGCCCTCACCGGGGATCCACTCGTACAGCGCCACGGTGATCGCGGCGGTCGCGGTATCGAAAGCCAGCACCAGCACGGGTTGTAAGCCTACCGGTCAGGTGGGCTCCGCTGGTTCAGCCCGGAAGGGTTCAGCTCGGAGGGGTTCAGCCTGGCGGTGGTTCGATCGGCGGGTTCGGCCGGCGGGTTCGATTGGCGGGTTCAGTTGGCGGGTTCAGTTGGCGGGTTCAGTCGGCGGGTTCAGTCGGCGGTGTTCGAGCCGGGCCGGTGGTTCAGCCCTGGGCGAGCGCCTGGATCACGGCCTTGGCGACCTCGGTGGCGCCGTCGGTCGCGGCCTTGGACGAGAGCGGGTCGCCGTCGTTGGAGCCCGAGTAGTGGATCGTGACCAGGGTGTTCGCGACCCGCACGTTGCTGATGGCCTCGCCCGCGCCCTGCTTGTCGTCCACGCTGTAGACGACGTAGGCGTCGTCGCCGATGTCCTGGAGGCGCTTCTTCTCGGTGAGCTTCTGGCCGGGGAGCAGCGCCTTGCCGGACTCGTCGGCGGCGCGCTCGGAGGTGAACGTCTTGGCGGCGACGTCGGTGGGCGTCTGGTCGGCGGTGCCGGCGATCGCGCGGAGCTCCACGGTGAGCTGCCGCTTGGTGTCGCCCGCGTAGGCGCCCCACACGCACTGGTTCTGCCGCTCGCTGCTCTGGTAGTTGTCGGCCTGGGTGCGCTCGGAGCCCGGCGCCAGCCGGTCGGTGAGGTCCTTGCCGATGATCGTGCAGGAGTCGGGCACGACGGCGCGCTCGCCCTTCGCCGTCGGAGAGCTGTCGGCGGCGCCGCTGCCGACGATGCCGCCGCCGTCCTTGTCGCCGCTCGCGCCGACGCCGCCCAGGATGACGACGACCGCGAGGACGCAGACGCCGACACCGGCGACGATGCCGCCGAGGATGACGCCCCAGCGCCGCCCGCCGGCGCGGTCGCGCACCACCCGGTGGCTGCCGGTGCGGTAGCCGCCGCTGTCGGCCCGGCGGCGGCCGCCGCCACCGGTGCGGTAGCCGCCGGTGTCGGTCCCGTAGCCGCCGCTGTCCGACCGGTAGCCCCCGCTGTCGGACCGGTAGCCGCCGCTGTCGGACCGGTAGCCGCCGCTGCCCGTCTGGTACGGGCCGGTCTCGCGCTGGTAGGGGCCGCTGTCCCGCTGGTAGGGGCTCTCACGCCGGTAGGAGCCGGTGTCCTGCTGGTACGAGCCCTGCTCCGGCCGGTAGGCGCCCGTCTGGGGACGGTAGGAACCGGTCTCGGGACGGTAGCCGCCGGAGTCCCGCTGATAGGGGCCGCTCTCCCTCTGGTAGGGGGCGCTACCTGATTGCCCGGACGATTGCCCGGACGTGTATCCGCCGGCCCCGTATCCGCCGCTCTCGTAACCGGCGGTCTCATAGCCGCCGGTCGGGTAACCGCCGGTCGGGTAACCGCCGGTTCCCGCGGTGCGGCCGGGGTCCCGGTCCGGGTACCGCCCGTACTCGTCGCCGCCCGTGCCGTATCCACCGCCGTCCGGCCGGTAACCGCCGCCTGGCCCCTGGCCACCGCCCGAACCGCGGTAGCTGTCGCGGTCACTACCGCTGCGATGGCTACCACTCACCGGTTCCCACTCCCGTTAGGAAATCGATATGTCGTCTAGGTGAGGCTTGTTCCGGCAAAGAGTACGACATGTAGCCGTAAAGTGGTCCATCCCGGATGGCAAAAACCGCTGAAGTTGCCCGCGGGGCCTCATCCGGCGTTGAGTTCCAGGTCGGACCAGCGATGACCGACCCCGACGATCCTTACTTCGCGTTCCTCGCCCGGCCCGTCCCCGCGCGAAATGATCAGTTCCAGGCGGTCCTCGGCGAGACCCTCCGCGAGCCCTTCCCCCCATTCCACGACCGTCACCGATTCGGCGACGGACGCGTCGAGATCGAGATCGTCCAGTTCCGCGAAACCGCCCAGTCGGTACGCGTCCACGTGCACCAGCGGCGGCCCGCCGGCGAGCGAGGGGTGCACCCGCGCGATGACGAACGTCGGCGAGGTGATCGGGCCGCGCACCTTCAGGCCCTCGCCGATCCCCCGCGTGAGCGTCGTCTTGCCCGCGCCGAGGTGCCCGGTCAGCACGAGCAGGTCGCCCGCCCGGAGCAGGCCGGCCAGCCGCACCCCCAGGTCGTGCATGTCCGCCGCGGTGGGCACGGCGACGGTGATCGCGTTCACGCGGTGCGCTCCTCCTCCTGCTCGTAGCCGGGGCGGACGCGGGCGATCAGCCGCCGCAGCGCGCCGGTCACCACCCCCGGGTACTCCAGCGGCAGCACGTGCCCGGCCACCTCCACCTCTACCAGCTCCGCGTCGGGCAGCGCCGCCGCGATGCGGCGCGAGTGCTCGACCGGGGTCAGCCGGTCGCGGCCGCCGGCCAGCACCACCGCGGGCACGTCGCGCAGGACGTCGAGGCAGGCCGCCTTGTCGTGGCCCATCAGCGCCGGGTAGAACTCGGCGATCACGTCGATCGGCGTCGCCCGGATCATCTGCTCCAGGAAGTCGACGACGGACGGGCTGACGTACTTGTCGGCGAACGCCATCTTCCGGGTGACGACGAACGCGAGGTCGGCGCCCAGCCCGCGCGCCCGCTCCACGAGGTCGGCGCGGCGCCCGAGGCCGCGCAGCGTGCCGGGCGCGAGCGGCCGGACGACCTTCGCCAGCACCAGCGGCAGCCCGAGCGTCATCTCCGCCAGGTCGCCGCACGAGGTGTTGACGAGCGCGACGCCCACCACCCGCCGGTCGAACAGCTCGGGGTGCCGGTCGGCCAGCGCCATGATCGACATCCCGCCCATCGAGTGCCCGGCGAGGACGACGGGCGCGTCCGGCCCGGTCACCGCCTCCAGCACGGCGCGCAGGTCGTCGCCGGTCTGCTCGATCGTCGCGCGCTCCAGGCTCCCGCGGCCGGACCGGCCGTGGCTGCGCTGGTCCCAGAACACCATGCGCACCGATCCGCGCAGGTCTCGGCGCTGGTAGTGCCACGCGTCCTGGTTGAGGGTGTATCCGTGGCAGAACACCACGGTGAGGTCGGCGTCGTCCGGGCCGTCGACCTCCACGTGCAGCGGGACGCCGTCGTCGGCCTCGACGGTCAGCGCCCGCCCGCGCAGCTCGCCGAAGGGCTCGTCCGCGTCCGGGTCGGGCCGCAGCCGGACCCGGCCGACGGCGAAGTGCCGCAGCCCCACGGCCGCGCCCACGCCCGCAGCGCCGACCCCCGCGACCACGCCGGCCACGCCGAGCCTGCGCCTGCTCCTGTCGTCCATGCACGCGCCCCCTACAGCGCCCGTCCCGGATACGCCCTCGGCACCCGGGACCCGATGCGGGTGACGATCTCATAGGAGATCGTCCCCAGGGCGTCCGCCCACTCCTGCGCGGTCGGCTCGCCCCGGTCGCCCGGCCCGAACAGGATGATCTCGTCACCCGCCGACAGCCGGTCGTCGCCCAGGTCGATGACGAACTGGTCCATGCAGACCCGTCCGGCGATCGTCCTGCGGCGCCCGCCCGCGAGGACCTCCAGGAGGTTGGATCCGTGCCTGGGGATCCCGTCGCCGTACCCCACGGGCACTACGGCCAGGTTCGTGGCGGTGCGCGTGGTGTACGTGTGACCGTACGACACTCCGCGACCTGCCGGGACACGCTTGACCAGCGCCGCGTCCGCCACCAGCGTCATCGCGGGCCGCAGCCCGAACGTCCCGAGCCGCGGCACGGGCGTCAGCCCGTACGTCGCGATGCCGGGCCGGACGAGGTCGAACCGCGCCTCCGGGAGGGTCAGCGTCGCCGCCGAGTTCGCCAGGTGCCGGACCTCGAACCGCGCCCCCGCCTTCTCCGCGTGCGCGACCATCTCGGTGAAGGCGTCCAGCTGCGCCGCGACCGAGGGATGGCCCGGCTCGTCCGCGCACGCGAAGTGCGACATGACCCCGGCGACCCGCACCCGCCCGGCGGCCTCGGCCTCGAGCGCCGCGTCGACCAGCGCCTCCCAGTCGGCGCCGCTCACCCCGCCCCGCGACATCCCGGTGTCGGCCTTGAGGTGCACCCGGGCCTGCCGCCCGGCCCGCTCCGCCGCCCGGACGACCTCGTCCAGCAGCCAGACCGCGCCCACGGTGAGGTCGACGTCCCGCGCGACGGCCTCCTCGTACGGTTCGCCGGGGACGCCGAGGGTCACCAGCGTCCGTACGGTGAGGCCCGCGTCCCGCAGCCGCAGCGCCTCGGCCAGCTTCGCGACCCCGAGCCACGTCGCGCCGCCGGCGAGCGCGGCCCGCGCGGCCTCGACCAGCCCGTGCCCGTACGCCTCGGCCTTCACCATGGCCATGACCTCGGCGCCCCGGGCGTGCTCGCGCAGCAGCCCGATGTTGTCGCCGATGGCGCCGAGATCGACGCGCGCCTCCGCAGGAACCCTCATGACACCCAAGTGTGCCGCTCCGTTCACCGTGCCCGGAGCACATCGCCCAGGTCACGGTCACGCCGGTGAGCGCTCCCGCGGCGCTCCACGTCCAATAGGACGCATACGCCCGACTCTCGGTTCGTCCGGCGGCGGCCGGGGCGCGGAGCCCTAGGTCACGGTGCGGAAGGCGGCCGGGAGCGCTTCGATCACGTCGCCGGCGCTGATGGGCGACTCCGCGCCGGGGTCGGGCGCGGCCGCGAGCCGGGCGGCCAGGCCGTGCAGGTAGGCGCCGGCGGCGGCCGCGTCCATGGCGGGCATGCCGCCGGCCAGGAGGGCGCCGATCAGTCCGGAGAGGACGTCGCCCGTGCCGGCCGTCGCCAGGCGCGGGGTGCCGGTCGGGTTCACCCGGACGGGGCGGTCGGCCTCCGCGATCAGGGTCGTCGAGCCCTTCAGCAGCACGGTCGCGGAGAGCTCCGCCGCGGCGCGGCGGACGTGGTCGAGGCGGGCCGCCTCGATGTCCTCGCGCCCGGCCGAGATCAGCCGGGACAGCTCGCCCGCGTGCGGGGTGAGTACGGTCGGCGCGGCGCGGCGCAGCAGGTCGCGGCGGCGCGCCAGGACGGTGAGGCCGTCGGCGTCCACGAGGACGGGCAGGTCGGTGGCCAGGACCGCTTCGAGGAGGCTCTCGGCGGCGTCGTCCGTGCCGAGGCCGGGGCCGGCGACCCACGCCTGGACGCGCCCGACGCGTTCGAGGGCCTTCGGGCCCGGTTCGATGACCGTGGTGACGGCCTCCGGCCAGCGGTGCCGGACGAGCTCCACCGGGTGCGCGACCGAGGCGAAGCGGACCATTCCGGCGCCGCCGTGCACCGCCCCGCCGGTGCACAGGACGGCCGCGCCGGTGAACTCGTCGCCGCCCGCGAGGATGCCGACCACGCCGCGCCGGTACTTGTCGGACTCGGGGCCGGGCGCCGGGGGCTGGACGTCCGCGGGGCGGGGCGCGACGACGTCGGGGTCGGGCAGGTCGGGGCCGAGTCCGATGTCGACCAGTTCGACCACTCCGCAGTGGGACGCTCCGGGATCGATGAGAAGCCCCGGTTTGTACGTCCCGAAGGTGACGGTGACGTCGGCGTGGACGGCGGCCCCGTCGACGCGGCCGGTGCTCGCGTCCACCCCGCTCGGCACGTCGCAGGCGACGACGAGGCCGGCGGACTCGGACGCGAGCGCGGCGTACCGGGCGTGCGGCTCGCGCAGCCCGCCGCTGCCGCCGATGCCGGTGAGGCCGTCGATGATCAGGTCGGCGCCGGTGACGGCGGCCTCCTCGCCGCCGCTGAGGAGGCGCCCCCCGGCGGCGCGCAGGGCGGCGAGGCCGCCTTCGTGGATCCTGGATCCGGCCTGGACGGCGTGCACCCGGGCGCCGCGCCGGGCGAGCCGGGCCCCGGCGTAGAGGGCGTCGCCGCCGTTGTCGCCTCCGCCGGCGAGCAGGACGACCCGGGACCCGTACACGGCGGGCAGGAGGCGGGCGCAGACGGAGGCCAGGCCGGCGGCGGCGCGCTGCATGAGGGCGCCGTCCGGGAGCCGCGCCATCAGGGCCCGCTCCGCCGCCCGCACCTTGCCGACCTCGTGCGCGTACCTCATCACCGGCTCCCCATGTCGATCACACACTTAGCGTGCCACGGGAATGCGCCCCGCAACCCTGCCCGCCCTGCATTTGCAGGTTGCATTGCAAGTTTCGGTGTCAGGTGCGCAAGAGAATCATCGGCCGTAGAATCTTGCTCAACCGCTCCCGGGTATTCGCTTCCGCGGCACCGGGTGCGGCAGAATACGCCCAGATCAGTCCGCCGGGACTGGAGAGGCCCGAGCAATGAGCACTTCCCGAGGTCCCTCCGTCCGGCAGCGGCGGCTCGCCGCCGAGCTCCGGAGGCTGCGCGAGCGCAGGGGTCTCACCGGGGACGAGGTCGCCGAGCGGCTCGCCTGGTCCACCGCCAAGGTCAGCCGCATCGAGAACGCCCGCACCGGCGCGAAGATCGGCGACGTGCGGCGCCTGCTGGAGCTGTACGAGGTCGACGGCCCCCGCCACGACGACCTGATCTCCCTGGCGCACGACGCCGCGCAGCGCGGCTGGTGGGAGGAGTACCGCGACCTGCCGAGCCCCCTCGCCGATTTCATCGCGCTGGAGTCCGAGGCCACGGCCGCCCGGGAATGGGGCAGCACGGTCTTTCCCGGGCTGCTGCAGACGGAGGACTACGCGCGGCACGTGATCGGGGGCTGGAGCGACCTCGCCACGCTGCCCCCGCAGGAACTGGAACGCCGGCTGGAAGTGCGCATGCGGCGCCGCGCCCTGCTGGAGGGCCCCCGCCCGCTGGAACTGTCGGCGGTGCTCGACGAGTCGGTTCTGCAGCGCCTGATCGGCGATCAGAAGGTCATGCGGGAGCAGCTCGAACATCTCTGCCGGATGACCGAGCTGCCCAACGTGAACGTGCAGATCCTGCCCCTCGGGGTCGCACACTCGGTGTTGGCCGAAACGTTTATCCTTCTGGAATTCTCACCTGTGCATGACATCGTTTTCCCTGATATCGTGCACGTCGAATCCCTGACAATCAGCCACTTCGCGGATGAGGCTGTTACCTATATGTACAGGCTCGCCTATTCAAGCCTGGCGGGCCAGGCGCTGGACGCCGACGAATCCCGGCGCCGCATCGCCGCGGCCAAAGACGCCTGGTGACGGGTCCGCTAAGCGGCTCAATCCTTGTGAAAGGCACCGAGTGTCCCCTTTCGCCACTCCTGCTCCGCACTGGAGGAGAAGCGCCCACTGCGGGGCGAGTAACACCTGCGTCGAAATCGCCGCACTGGCCGGTTCGTCCCCTTCCATTGGGGCACGCGACGCCAAGCACGGTACGCAGAGCCCGGTCCTGTCGTTCTCGCACGGAGAGTGGCGGGACTTCCTGGACCGCGCCAAGAACGGCGAATTCGACCTGCTTCGATGACGCGGCGCTGAAGCGCCGCTGAGCCCCTCCGCCGCCTCACGAGGGCCGGGCGGAGGACACGCCGGACGGGCCGGGTCCCCACGCCAGACCCGGCTCTTCGCCACCTCACCGGAAACTCTGGCCCTACCTCGCCGCGCCTGTCACACGGGTACCGCGCCACCCGTTCGTGATCAGGCGTTTTTTGCGATCTTGTTACCGTGTGCTTGACGCACCGGCAGCGCGGCCGAGTTCGATGCAACTTTCGATGCAGGGAGCCGGAATGAGTTTCCACGCGACACCGCCCGACCAGTGGCGAAGGAGCACCCGATGCGGCGCCAGCAACGGCTGCGTCGAGGTCGCCCGGTTCGCGGGCGGCGACATATCCGTACGGGACACCGAGGACGCCTCCGCCCGCCTCGACTTCGGCCCGGCCGAATGGCGCGCGTTCACCGAGGCCGCCAAGGCCGGCCGTTTCGACCGCCCCTGAACGCGCACTGAAACCGACACTGCAAATTACACCGGCCTGAGATTCTCACAACGGCGCGAGAATTGCATCCGAGCACGATTTCCTGGACCGTTATCCGCATTAGGGCCGGAAGACCGGGAGGCGGACAGCGCACGTCCCTGACCGGCGCCTTGCGGGCCGTCCGCGAACGGGCGGGGCCGCCCCGGCCGCGGGGCCGGGGCGGCACGCGGGCTATTCGACGGTGACGGACTTGGCGAGGTTGCGGGGCTGGTCGACGTCGTGCCCCTTCGCGGTGGCCAGCTCGCACGCGAACACCTGCAGCGGGACGGTCGTGACGAGCGGCTGCAGCAGCGTCGGGACGGGCGGGACGCTGATCAGCGTGTCCGCGTACGGCTCGACGGACTCGTCGCCCTCCTCGGCGATCACGATCGTCCGCGCGCCGCGGGCCCGGATCTCCTGGATGTTCGAGACGATCTTGTCGTGCAGGACGTCCCGCGCCCGCGGCGGCACCACCACGACGACCGGCAGGTTCTCCTCGATGAGGGCGATCGGGCCGTGCTTCAGCTCGCCGGCGGCGAAGCCCTCGGCGTGCATGTAGGCGAGCTCCTTGAGCTTCAGCGCGCCCTCCAGCGCCACCGGGAAGCCCACGTGGCGGCCGAGGAACAGCACGCAGTGCTCGCCCGACAGCGACCGGGCCAGCTCGCGGACCGGCTCCATGGTCTCCAGGACCTTGTCGACCTTCTCCGGCATCCGCTCCAGCAGCTGCACCATGGCGAACACCTCGTCCCCCCACTTGGTGCCGCGCACCTGCGCCAGGTACAGCGCGATGAGGTAGACGGCGACGAGCTGGGTGAGGAACGCCTTGGTGGACGCGACCGCGATCTCCGGCCCGGCGTGCGTGTACAGGACGCCGTCGCACTCGCGCGGCAGCGTGGAGCCGTTGACGTTGCAGATGCCGAGCAGCTTGGCCTTCTGCTCGCGGGCGTGCCGGACGGCCATCAGCGCGTCCATCGTCTCGCCCGACTGGGAGATCGCGATGACCAGCGTCGCCGGCGACAGGATCGGGTCGCGGTAGCGGAACTCGCTGGCCAGCTCCACCTCGCAGGGCAGCCCCGCCCAGTGCTCGATCGCGTACTTGGCGATCAGGCCCGCGTGGTACGAGGTGCCGCACGCCACGATGATGATCTTGTCGACCTCGCGCAGCTCCCGGTCGGAGATGCGCATCTCGTCCAGGTGCAGGCGGCCGTCGGAGCCGATCCGGCCGAGCAGCGTGTCGGCGACGGCGCGCGGCTGCTCGGCGATCTCCTTGAGCATGAAGTAGTCGTAGCCGCCCTTCTCCGCGGCGGACACGTCCCAGTCGACGTGGTACTCCTTCACCTCGGCGGGGCGGCCCTCGAAGTCGGTGACCGTCACATCGCCGGCGCGCAGCTCGACGACCTGGTCCTGGCCGAGCTCGATCGCGTCGCGGGTGTGCGCGATGAACGCGGCGACGTCGCTGGCGAGGAAGTTCTCCCCGTCCCCCACGCCGACGACGAGCGGCGAGTTGCGCCGCGCCCCGACCACGAGGTCGGGGTCGCCGCTGTGCACGGCCACGAGCGTGAACGCGCCCTCCAGCCGCCGGCAGACGCGGCGCATGGCGTCGGCGAGCCCCCCGCCCGCCTTCAGCTCGTCCTCCAGCAGGTGCGCGACGGCCTCGGTGTCGGTGTCGGACACCAGCCCGTGCCCGCCCTCCTCCAGCTCGGCGCGCAGCGCGGCGAAATTCTCGATGATCCCGTTGTGGATCACCGCGACGGATCCCGTGCAGTCGACGTGCGGGTGCGCGTTGCGGTCGTTGGGCGGGCCGTGCGTCGCCCACCGGGTGTGCCCCATGCCGAGCGTCCCCGCCGGCGGCGGCTCCTCCTCCAGCGCCCCCCGGAGGTTGCCGAGCTTGCCCGCGCGCTTCGCCGTCGCCAGCTTCCCGTCGGCCAGCACGGCCACCCCGGCCGAGTCGTAGCCGCGGTACTCCAGCCTCGCCAGGCCCTCGACGACGACGTCGAGCGCCGGCCGCCCCCCTACGTACCCCACGATTCCGCACATGGCGGCAACTCTATTCGCTGTCCCGGCCAGGACCCACCCGCGGACGGCGCAGAAGGCATCGCTACCGTGAACGGCCGCGAAACCCGGTGACCCGCTGAACGGCCCCGTAGTGTTCAGCCATGACGGACGGATGGGACAGCGTGCCGAGCCCCTACGTGGAACTCCCCCGCGACGCCTGGCGCGGCCTGCGCGAGAACACGCCGCTGCCGCTCACGCCCGGTGAGCTGGAGGCGCTGCGCGGCCTGAAGGACCCGATCGACATCACCGAGGTCGAGGAGGTCTACCTGCCGCTGTCCCGGCTGCTCAACCTGTTCTTCCTGGGCGACTGGCGGCTCCGCGACACCGTCAGCGCGTTCCTCGGCGGCGAGGTGCGCCCGACGCCGTTCATCATCGGCGTGGCGGGCAGCGTCGCGGTCGGCAAGTCCACCACGTCCAGACTGCTGCGCACGCTGCTGGCCCGCTGGCCGGAGCACCCGAGCGTGGAACTGGTGACGACCGACAGCTTCCTGTACCCGAACGCCGTGCTCTCCGAGCGCGGGCTCATGGACCGCAAGGGCTTCCCCGAGTCCTACGACCGCCGCGCCCTCGTCCGGTTCGTCTCCTCCATCAAGGCGGGCGCGGAGGAGGCGTCGATCCCGGTGTACTCGCACCTGGAGTACGACATCGTCCCGGACGCGTCGCAGACCGTCCGGCGGCCCGACATCCTGATCGTCGAAGGGCTGAACGTCCTGCAGGCGCCCCCGCCCGGCACCCTGGGCGTCTCCGACTTCTTCGACTTCTCCATCTACGTGGACGCGCGGGTCGAGGACATCCGGCAGTGGTACATCGACCGCCTGTTCGCGCTGCGCCGCACCGCCTTCACCGACCCGCGCTCCTACTTCCACAAGTACGCGCACGAACTCGACGAGGACGAGACCGCCGCCTTCGCCCAGCGCGTCTGGCGCGACGTCAACGAGATCAACCTCGTCTCCAACATCCTCCCGACACGCGCCCGCGCCACCCTCGTCCTCCACAAGGGCCGCGACCACAGCGTCCAGCGAGTCCGCCTCCGCCGCATCTGACCGGTTCTCGGCTAGCGCCAGGGGCCGGTTATGGCGAACGTCGTGCCCGGTTCGTAGACGTTGACGAACATCGTGCGGGCGTCCGGGGAGAAGGTGACGCCGGCGAACTCGCCCCATCCGGGCTCATCCCCGGTGCCGATGTTCTGCCTGTTCCGCGCCATCGCGTAGACCTTCCGGCGGCGGGACACGCCGAACACGTGCTGGGCTCCGCCGCCGTCCTCGCACACCATCAGGCCGCCCTGCGGCGCCAGGCAGATGTTGTCGGGCGACTCGCCGGGCTTCTGGGCGCCGGTGCCGGGCCCGAACACGATGACGAGGGTCAGCCGGCGGTGGCGCGGCTCGTACGACCACACCTGCCCGAAGTGGTCGGCGCGGGAGCCGTCCGCCGTCTTCGCGAAGCTCGACACGAAGTAGACGCGGTCGCCGCCCCAGTAGCAGCCCTCCAGCTTCTGCGCGTGCGTGATGCCGCCGGGGCCGAAGTCCTGGAACCGGATCGCGGTCTCCTTCGCCAGCGGGTCGGGCACCTTCTTCCACTCCACGCGGCGGAACACGGTGCCGGGTTCCGGCACGACGGACAGGTCCGGGACGCCGGGGACGCACAGGGCCTCCAGGCGCCCCCCGGCGCGGAGGCTGCCGAACCCGCCGCGGGGGTTCTCCGGCAGGAACCGGTAGAACAGCCCGAACGGCTTCTCGAAGGCGTCCTCGGTCTCGTAGACGGTGCCGTCGCGGGGGTCGACGGCGATCGCCTCGTGCTGGAAGCGCCCCATCGCGGTGAGCGGCTCCGGGACGGTGCGCCGGTGGTACGGGTCGACCTCGAAGATGAACCCGTGGTCCTTGGTGTAGCCGTTGACGCCGGCCTTGTCCTCGGTCTCCTCGCAGGTCAGCCAGGTGTGCCACGGCGTCGGGCCGCCGGCGCAGTTGACGGCCGTCCCGGCGATGGCGACGCGCTCGGTGTGGACCCGCCCGGCCTCGTCGACCTCCAGCGCGGTGCAGCCGCCGAGGCCCCCGGGGTCGTAGGTGACGCCGCCGACCGGCGGCACCCGGTACTCGGCGTCCGGGCGGTTCTCGTGGTTGCGGACGAGCCACGTCCGGCCGCGGCGCCCGGGGAAGGCCGACATGCCGTCGCAGTGGCTCGGCACCGGGCCCTCCCCGGAGCGCAGCGGCTCGCCCTCCCGGGACAGGACGGTGTACCGGAACCCGCGCGGCAGGTCCAGCAGGCCGTCCGGGTCGGGCACGAGCGGGCCGTACCCGTCGTGGCGGCCGGCGGGCGCGGCGGCGGCGCTCCCGGCGAACAGCTGCTCGACGGCGCCGGCGAAGGCGATGCCCGCCCCCGCCGCGCCCGTCCCCGCCAGGAGTCGGCGGCGCGTGACTGACATGGGTGCGCACTCCCTGATCTGGAACGATCCAAAAGACCCTTCCAGCCGTTGTAACACGCGTCACATCGACGGGCTGCCCGCACACGTCGGCGGGCCGCGGATCGAGCGTCAGGCGGGCGGTGCGGCGATCGCGTCGCGGATGCGGACCGCCTGCGCCTCCTGGAAGACCGTGATGCGCCAGACGACCAGCATCGCGAGCAGCGCCGCGACGGCGCCGATCTCGCAGACGACCGGGAACATGGCGCTGCCGACGCCGCCGGCCTCCTGCAGGCTCAGGACCCGCGACCCCAGCAGGTACACGAGCCAGGCCGCCCACCACGCGTTCACCGCCCAGCCCGACCGGCCGGGCGGCGCGCTCGCGTACCAGACGCCGCCGACGATGCTGCGCGGCACCCAGAAGCTGATGATCGGCACGACCCACCCGAAGATCACCCAGGGCCGTCCCCAGGTGTCGGGGAGCTCGTTGATGACGTCGGCGTTCGTCCGGGCCCGCCACAGCCACACGATCACGGCGACGGCGGCGGCCAGGAGCGGCAGGAACTGCAGGACCTGCGCCGTGGAGAGCGTTCCCGAAGAGAGCGCCGCACCGTCGCGGATCAGGTTGATCGCGGCCAGCAGCGCGAGGACGTTCAGCACCAGGACGTTGGCGCCGAGCGCCGTCACCGCGACGATCATGGCGGTGCGCGGCGCCTGGAGCACGTCGGCCGCCGGCGGCGCGTAGGGCGGGTGGGGAGGGTTGGCCATCTCTGCTCCAGCGGGCTCGGGGGATCGCCCCCCGAGCCTGCTCGACCGGAACGCACCGGCGGAAGCGCATCATGATCACAACCCCGTGACGACGGGTCACCGGGGCCCGGTCACCGGCAGGTGACCCGCGCCGGTTTCCGCCGCCGCCCCGGCCCGCTCGCCCGCGCCGGGCTCCGCGAGGCCGCGCCGCGCTAGGGCCTGTTCGTAGTCTGGATCAGTTGCCGCTGGTCGCAATCGAGTGATTCACCCACGCCGGATCGGGGGCGGGCGGTATCACCGGTACAT